>DASXIK010000222.1:0-7940 GCA_036498025.1 Chthoniobacterales bacterium | reverse complement strand
GATGGCGAGGCCGACGGCCACTTCAGCGGCGGCCACGGTGATGATGAAAAAGACGAAGACCTGGGCGTTGTAGTTAGGCAGGCCTCTGGCCACGAGATGGAAACGTGAGAAGGCGACGAGAGAAAGGTTGGCGGCGTTGAGCATCAGCTCGAGGGACATGAGAATGACGATGATGCTGCGCCGCAGCATGGCGCCGGCGAAGCCGATGGTGAAAAGCAGGCCGCTGACGAGAAGATAGTCACCCAGCGTAATCATGAGCGAGTCTCCCTTCGGCTGAGCACGATCACGCCTACGGTGGCCACGAGCACGAGAACGCCGATGATTTGAAACGGCAGGTTATAGTTGGTGAAGAGCAGTAAGCCGATATTGCGGACATCGTCGGTGGGCGATTTGGGGAGAGATGGAAAGGGTTGCCGCGCGGCGCGGTAATTTCCCACCACGTAGGAAACCTGCACAAAGAAGGCGACGGCCACAGCAATGCCGCCTGCGGTGGCTACCCGGTTGACGCGGCGACGCTTCTCGGCGCGCAAATCGAGCAGCATAATGATGAAGAGAAAGAGAACCATGACCGCGCCGGCGTAGACCAGGATCTGGATGATCCCGATGAAATAGGCGTCGAGCGACATGAAGAGGGCGGCGAGTCCGAGGAAGGAGACAACGAGGCTGAGCGCGCTGGCCACGGGATTGCGATTGACCACCACGGCCGCGCCGAAGACGAGCATGAGCAACGCGAAGGACCAAAAGAGCCAGGAGGGCATACTTAGATTGCAGATTGAAGATGGCAGATCGAAGATTTGCTCGCGGCGTTGCCAAAGATTGGCTTTCCAGGCTGAGGCTTGAAAGCGGCCTTCATTTTTTTGGATTCCACTTGAGGACCAGGCCGTGCATGACGCCGCCGATCTCGAGGAGTTTGTCCTTGTGATGCACCATGTCTTCGCGGGTGAAACCGGTGATCGCGTAGTCCTTCCGCAGATAGATGGCCTGCTCGGGGCAAACTTCCTCGCACATGCCGCAGTAGATGCAGCGGATCATATCGATGTCGAATTCCTCGGGATACTTTTCCACTTTCGCGAAACGATCCTGCGCGGGGATTTCGCCGGGCACGATTTTGATGGCGCGCGGCGGGCAGATGAATTCGCAAAGCTGGCAGGCGACGCAACGAATGCGGTCATCGGTATCGCGCACCAGAGCAGGGGCGCCGCGGTAATAGTCCGGCAGATCCTTATCCCAGCGTTCCTCCGGGTATTGCATGGTCACCTTGGTGCGACGCAGCACCATGTTCTTGAAATGGTTAATGGTGATGAGAAGTCCGCTGAGGATGGCCGGAAGGTAAAGTTTCTCCGGCCATGTGAGATTAGGACGCGCGACTCGGTGGGCCATATCAAAGAGGAAAGAAGGCCACGATCCCGGCGGCGATGAAAATATTGACCAGGGCGATTTCAAAAAACACCAGCCATCCCAAACGCATGAGCTGATCATAGCGAAACCGCGGAAGGGTGAATCGAACCCAAATGAAGAAGAACAGGAGGACGGTCACTTTGCCAAAGAAGGTCGCGATATTGAAAAGACCGCCGGCCAAGCCGCGCCAGCCCGGCGCGCTCCCGTCGATCAGGGCCCAGTGAAATCCGTCATGCCAGGAGGGCACGGGAAGATGCCATCCGCCGAGGAACAAAGTCACGATCACGGCCGATCCGGTGATCATGGCGGCGTATTCGCCGAGAAAGAAAAGGGCGAATTTCATGGAGGAATATTCCGTGTGATAACCGCCGGCCAACTCCTGCTCGGCTTCCGGCAGGTCAAAGGGCAGGCGATTTGTCTCCGCGAAAATGGCGATCATGAAAACGACGAAGGAAATGAGCATGGGAATGGTGAGCAGCCATTTTCCCGGGTTGGTCCAGTCGCCCACGAAGGGGGCGATCATCCAGCCATGTTCGATCTGGTAGCGCACGACGTCGCTCAGCCGCAGGGTGCCGACGACCAGAAAAATGGGAATGACCGCCAGGCCCAGTGACAGCTCGTAGGAAATCATCTGTGAACTCGAACGGACGCCGCCGAGAAAGGGATATTTGGAGTTGGAGGACCATCCGGCCAGAACAATCCCGTAAACCCCTAACGACCCAATAGCGAAGACGTAAAGGATGCCGACGTTGATATCGGCGATGACCATGGGCACGCCCAGGAGAGTGCTGCCGAACGGCACCACCGCGATGGTGATAATGGCGGGCATCACTGCCAGAGTTGGGGCCAGCCAGTAATAGAAAGTGTTCACCGGCCGCGGAGTGAAATCCTCCTTGAGCAGAAGCTTGAAAGTATCGGCGATCGGTTGGAACAAACCGAAAGGTCCCACGCGATTGGGCCCGGGCCGGTCCTGAATGAAGGCGCTGACTCTTCGTTCCGCGTAGACGGTGTAGGAGACCATCGGCAAAATCACGACAAAGAGGATGCCGGCGATTTTCAGGAGCGAGATGAGAACAAACGAAAAGTCCATGCCCGGAGTTTACGCGCTGGTTTTTGGGGCCAATTCTTCAGGCGACAGGACCTGGGTGCCCAGGTCACCGATTTTGCTCAAATTCAGTCCGTGGAAGGCCGCTGTCGCTTCGCTCATCTGCCGGAAAACATCTTCGATCGTGTAGATGCCGTTGCCGCCACCGAGCGCCTGCTGCAGGTCCCGCAGGATTTCCCAGTCGTCGCGTGCCTGGCCCGGAAGGCGGACGGCGCGGTTGAGGCGCTGAAGACGGCCCTTGCCATTGATCATGGAGCCGCGCTTCTCGGCGAACGAAGCGGAAGGCAGGACCGCAGTGGCCAATTCTGTGGCCGCATTCTCCAGGATATTCATGAGAATAAAGGCACGCAGTCCGGAAAGCTGCTTCGTGGTCAGGCCAACCTCGAAGGGATCTTCTCCCAGGCAGATCAAGGCCTTGATCTGGCCGGAGGAAATGCCCTTGGAGATGGCTGCGAGGTTGGCGCCCGGCTCATTGGTTAGGCCGAGCACGCGCGCGCCGTTGGTGTTGGGATTGCGGTCTTCGCTGAGAAGAATGTCGTCACCCGGACCGCGTCGCGGGACAATGTCCACCAACTGGGTCGCGAGGATGCGGGACAATCGTGACGTCAGCCACAGTTCCTCGTTCGTCATGCGACCCGAGGCGACTACGGCGATTTCCCAGCCGGCCAATTTTTTCAATTGCTCGGCGATGTGCGCGATGATGGTGGGCCAGTCGGTCGGGGCCAATTTCTTCTCCTGGCGGACGCGCGGCTCGAGCAAACGTTTCTCCGATTCGATGTAACCGAAATTGAGCCGGCCGAAGTCGCACATCCACGAAGCGTTGACCGCATCGTTGTCGCGCGGGGTTTGCCGGTAAATCACGTCTTCGCGCGTGCCGACGAGGGTGTTACAGCCCGTGGCACAACTGGTGCAGAAGCTTTTTGTTTCCTTGAGAAACCAGACGCGCATCTTGAAACGGAAATCGGTCGAGGTCAGGGCCCCGACCGGGCAGATGTCCACCGTGTTGAGCGAGTAATTGTTCTCCAGACGTTTGCCCGGATGCGCGGTGAGCACGGTGTGGCTGCCGCGGTCGATGAAGCCGAGGACATCGTCGTGGGCAATTTCCTGGCAGAAGCGGATGCAACGTGAGCAGAGGATGCAGCGTTCGTCGTCGAGGGTGACGCGCGGGCCGAGCTCCACATTCTTTGGCTTCTTCACCTTGTGTTCGAGGAAACGGGAAGCGGCGTTGCCGTATTGCACGCTGAATTCCTGGAGTTGGCATTCGCCCGCCTGGTCGCAGATGGGGCAGTCGAGCGGGTGATTGATGAGCAGAAATTCCATGACGCCGCGGCGGCATTCCTCCACCAGCGGAGAGGAGGTGCGCACGCCCATGCCGTCGGAGACATCCTGGGCACAGGAAATTTGCGGTCGCGGCATCCAGTTGATCACGGGTTTGCCGTCTTCGCCAAGTTCCGGTTTGCGGTCGGGCCCCATTTTGGGCATGCCCATTTCGATGAGGCACATCCGGCAGTTGCCGGGTGAGCTGAGCCGCTTGTGATAACAGTAGCGTGGGACGAATTTGCCGGCAGCTTCGCAGGCTTCGATCAGGCGCGTTCCCTTGGAGAACTGGTGCCAGACGCCGTCAATCTGCACGTTGACCATGGGCGTGGATTCGGAGCTCATGAATTCATGTCCCGATTCATTTTCTCCTAAATGGTTCCGGCGGCGCCGGCTTTTTCCCAGCCGGGGTCGTGGGCGAGGGGAACGGTGGGGATGGTCTCTTCCTTGATCAATTCGTCCGGGGTCAGCTCGGGGGGAAGCGGCGGCGGGGCCGCTTTGGCTGCGTGCTTGGCGAAGTCTTCCGGGAATTTTTGGACGAAGCTTTGGGTAGGCCAGGCGCAGGCTTCCCCGAAGGCGCAAATTGTGCGGCCGGCGATATTATCGGCCACGGTTTTGAGGGTGTTCGGATCATCGACCACTCCACCACCCAGTAGCATGCGGTCGGTAATCTTCTTCATCCAGAGTGAGCCTTCGCGGCACGGGGTGCATTGCCCGCAACTCTCATGCGCGTAAAACTCGTTAATATTATTGAGCGCCCAAACCATGTCGCGCGAATCGTCCAACACGATGACGCCGCCCGAACCGGCCATTGATCCGGCGGCAGCCAGCGAATCGAAATCCATCGGGATGTCGTCGAGACCCACTTCCTGGTCGAGCATGGAACCGTCCGCTTGCTTGAGCTTGAGCTTGAAGCGTTCATCCGCGCGCAACACTTTGGCGGAACTGCCGCCCGGGATCACGGCTTTGAGTTTGCGCCCGGGTTTCATGCCGCCCGCCATCTCGTGGATCAGCTGGCCCATGGTCACCTTGCCAACCTCGACTTCGTAGTAACCGGGGCATCGCACGTCACCGCTCACACAAAGAATGCGAGTGCCGGTATTGTTAGGCCGTCCCAGCCGGGCGTATTCGGTGGCTCCCATGGCGAGGATGTGCTTCACGTGACAGAGCGTTTCCACGTTGTTGACGATTGTCGGAGCCAGGTAAAGCCCGAGGACGGCGGGGAAATAAGGCGGCTTGATGCGGGGGTAGGCGCGCTTGCCTTCGAGCGATTCGATGAGCCCGGTTTCTTCGCCGCAAATGTACGCGCCCGCGCCGCGATGCAGGTAAATCTCCACATCGAACCCGGTGCCGAGCATATTTTTGCCCAGGAAACCGCGGGCGCGAGCTTCTTCGATGCCGCGCTCAAGGATGCGTGCGCCCTCCGGAAATTCGCCTCTTATATAGATGTAGGCGGTGCGAGCGTTCAGGGCGAAGCAGGAAATGAGGATGCCTTCGAGGAGTTGGTGCGGGTCCTGGTGGATGATGTAACGATCCTTGAACGTTCCGGGCTCGGATTCGTCCGCGTTACAGATGAGATACACCGGCTTCTTTTCGTCCTCCTTGATGAAGCCCCATTTGACGCCGCAGGGGAATCCGGCGCCGCCGCGCCCGCGCAGGCCCGACGTCTTCACCTTGTTCACCAGTTCGAGGCGCGACATGGTGACAGCCTTCTTCAGTTGCTCGTAGCCGCCGTCGCGCAGGTAACAGTCAATACTCGTGTCCCAATCCGGGCGGCCGATGTTCTTGAATACCAGGCGGCGCTCGAGCGGATGTGGCGGTCGCACGTTTTCCGGATGCGGCGAACTTCTGAGAATAGCGCGTGCGCGATCGGGACGAACGTTTTCATGGAGAGCATCGTTGACCATGCAAACGGGCGCACTGCCGCAACTGGCCAGGCATTCCACGAACTCGATACTATATTGGCCGTCGGGACTGACCCTGATCGCGCTGTGCCCTTCTCCATTGGGAGAGGAGAGATCGATTCCGCAGGCGCGCGCAAGAGAATCGCGCACCTCATAACTTCCGGCCATGGCGCAGGTGAGTGTGCGGCAGACGCGCAGGTGCGTGTGTCCAATCGCCTGCTGGCGGAACATCGGATAAAAAGTCACCAGCTCGAGAATGTTGATGGGTTGGAGCCCGAGTTTCGCCGCGATCCAGCGGATGCCTTCGTCGTTGATTAAGCCGAAGTGTTCCTGCCAGAGATGCAACAAGGGCATGGCCGCGCTGCGCCGGTGTTCCTCCGGGTAACGAGCGATGGCCTCGTGCATCTTCCGCTCCAGTTCCGCGGGAACGCGTGTGCTTGTTGAGTCCACTAGCGGCGGGGCTATTCGGACAAGGTGCTTTGCTTGGATTGCATCTTGTCTTCTTTGAACACGATCGTAACCGACTCCTTGCCCTGCCGGTAAATGTAGGTGGTGGTCCTGGTCACGAGAAAATCCTTCGCCTCGATCGTGGTCGGCTGGCCGAGAATTGATTCCACCTGTTTCTTGGCCATTCCTTCCGTGACCTCATTGACGTTGGCCTGGGTGATTCTCTTGTCGCTGCAGGACGTGTCCAGGAAAAGGAGGGTCGCCGCTGCCAGCAGCATCGCGATTTTTCCAAAGCTCAACATTTTCATCTGTCGCATTCCCCCATGACGAAGTCCAGACTTCCAAGGACGGCGACCACGTCGCTCATCATGCAGCCCGGCAGAACCTCCGGCAAAATGCTGAGGTTCACAAAAGAAGGCGACCGGATTTTCAAGCGATAGGGCACGCCGCCGCCCTTGCTGTGAATATAAAAGCCGAGCTCCCCCTTTGGGTTTTCGGCCGCAAAATAAACTTCTCCCGGCGGCGCCTGGAGGCCCTCGGTCACGACGATGAAGTGATGAATTAACTCTTCCATTTTGGTGAGGACGCGCGCCTTGGACGGGACGGCGTTTTTGAAATCAGCGACATTAATGGGCCCGCCGGGAAGTTTATTGATCACCTGTCTGAGGATGAGAGAGCTTTGCCGCATTTCCTCGATGCGGACGAGGTAACGATCGTAGCAATCGCCCGCGCTCCCGACGACCACCTCGAAGTCGTATTGCTCGTAACTGAGATAGGGATGTTTGCGGCGCAGGTCATGTTCCACGCCGCTGCCGCGCAGGTTAGGCCCGGAGATTCCGTAGGCGATGGCGCGGTCCCGGCTAATGACCGCGATATCCTTCGTGCGATCAACGAAGATGCGGTTGCGCGTCAGGAGATGATCGCACTCATTCAGCGCGGGGCCGAAGGCATCGAGGAACTTGCGAATGGCCGGCAGAAAATTATCCGGCAAATCCCGAATCTGTCCGCCGACGCGCGTGTAGGAGGTGGTGAAGCGCGCGCCGCTGATCAGTTCGCAGAGGTCGTAAATCTTCTCGCGCTCCGTGAAGGTGTAGAGGAAGACGGTGAGGGCGCCCAGGTCCAGGGCCATGGCGCCCAGGCCCATGAGATGCGCAGAAATGCGGGCGAGCTCACAGCAAATGACGCGGATAGCCTGGCCACGCGGCGGGATTTCCCAATTCATCAGCTTCTCCACGGCCAGTGCGTAGGCGACGTTGTTGGCCAAAGGCGCCAGGTAATCCAGGCGATCTGTGTAAGGAACGAACTGGTTGTACTGCATGTTCTCGGCAATTTTTTCGTCGCCGCGGTGCAGGTAGCCGATATCGGGTGTGGCCTTGGTGATGATTTCGCCATCGAGCTCCAGAACGAGGCGCAGAACCCCGTGCGTGGCCGGGTGCGACGGACCCATATTGAGCACCATCTTCTCCCCGATATCCTCGTCGGTTTGACGCAGTTGCGCTTCGGCTGCGGCCACGCGCGCGACCGGATCCGGAGATTCAATTTCGCGCACACGAAAGGCCATGATCAATTATGCTCGCGATGTCCTCCATGGGCGCAAGGGCAAAAATGGTAGGAGAGACACCGATTAGGGCCATGGCGGTTTCCGGGGAGCGCACGCGCCCTCGCGTGCTCGTTTCGGCGCCTCGCCGATACGAACTTCCCGCAGAGCGTGAACACAGCAACCGGATGGTGATAAAGTTCGCGATGGCGAGGGCGCCATCGCCAGCACG
>DASXIK010000221.1:0-4781 GCA_036498025.1 Chthoniobacterales bacterium | reverse complement strand
CGTTTCGGCGAGGCGCCGAAACCAGCACGCGAGGGCGCGTGCGCTCCCCTTTGTTTTCGTCATTTCGCATGTTAGCCTAACGATTGTCTCCTACATGCATGTCCCAACCCTGATCGAGAAAAAGCGCGATGGCGGCGAGCTGACCGCCGCGGAAATCCAGGAACTGGTGGAAGCGTTTACCGACGGCCATCTGCCCGACTACCAAATGAGTGCCTGGGCCATGGCCGTCTTTTTCCGCGGCATGACGGCCCCGGAGACGCAACATCTCACGGAGGCAATGATGCACAGCGGCCGCGTCTTGAAATATCCCAAGGACGCGCCGCCGCGCATCGACAAACACTCCACCGGTGGCGTGGGCGACAAGGTCTCGCTCGTCCTGGCGCCTTTGCTGGCCTGCGACGACGTGTGGGTGCCGATGATCTCCGGCCGCGGCCTGGGCATCACCGGGGGGACGCTCGACAAACTGGAGAGCATTCCCGGGTTCAACGTGAACCTGAATGAAAAGCGCGCGCTCAAACAATTGCGTGACCTCGGATTTTTCATGATCGGGCAAACGGCTGATATCTGCCCCGCGGACAAAAAACTCTATGCCCTCCGCGATGTCACCGGCACGGTGCCTTCGCAAGCTCTCATCGTGGCCAGTATCATGAGCAAGAAGCTGGCGGAAAACCTCGACCGGCTTGTGCTCGACGTGAAATTTGGCCGCGGCGCGTTCATGAAGACAAAGCGAGAGGCGGAAGAGCTGGCCGCGGCCATGACCAGCGTGGGCGAACGCATGGGGGTAAAGATGTCGCACCTGCTGAGCGCCATGGATGAGCCGCTCGGGCGCACGGTGGGCAACGCCCTGGAGGTGGCGGAGTGCGTGGAGATCCTGCAGGGAGGCGGCCCGCCCGATCTGGTGAACTTGGTTCTCGATCTCGCCGCCAAAGTCTCTACCACGCCACGCCAAGAGCTGGCGAACCGCCTAACGGATGGGCACGCCTGGAAAAAGTTCGTAGCCCTGGTCTACGCCCAGGATGGTGATGCCACCGCCCTGGAAAAGATGAGGGAAGTGCACCGCGCACCCATTATCAAACCAGTCCCCGCTAAAAATAAGGGGGTCATCAGGCAGATGGACGCCGAGTCGATCGGGCGCGCCTCCGTTCTGCTGGGCGGCGGACGGCAGAGATCCGACGATCAGGTCGATTTCGCGGTCGGCTTTTCGGAAATAAAGAAGATCGGTGAAACAGTTGAGCGGAATGAGCCGCTGATGATGGTCCACGCGCGGGATGAAGTGTCGTTAGGCGCAGTCATGCCTCTATTGGCCAAGGCGGCCACCATCGCATGAGGCGCGTGAGTGCGGGAAAGCGTTCGTTCGCCGCGTGTGTGCTTTTCGTCATCGCGGCCTTGTCGATAACGGCGGAAGCGACAACCGCTCCGGTCTCCAATCCTCCTGTAGGGGACACTGCCAGCGTCCCGGGAACCCCGGATGGGATGCTGGCAGCTTCCCCTGCAGTTGACGCGAAGAAACCCGCCACGCCGACCGCTCCGGTTGATCAGTTGATTCCGTGGCTTTTGGGCGAAAGCGGTCAGCTCCGCGAGATTCCCCTGAGCGAGGTGATTTTCGATACTACGGGAAAACATGTCTTGCCGGTTGATTTGAAAAACGACGTGGATCGGCGCGTCATCAAACAGATCAGCGAGGTGATGGAGGAAGTGGTGCGCACGATGAACGCGCCGGAGAGCCCGGTGCAACGCATCCCGCGAATCAACGAAGTGAGCAGCCACTTCGAGGATCTGCTCCGGCAGTTATTGAACGCGCGTCCGGGTTTGAGCTGTGATTTTCCGCGCACCGCCGCCGGCAAGATTCAGCGGTCCGGCTACCCCGATTTGCGCATCGTCGACCAGGCGAGTCATCGCGTTTTTTATCTCGATCCCAAACTTTACGCCGTCGGCAGCCGCGACGGCAGTTTCCGAACGTTTTATTTCGAGCCCAAAGTGGCGACGAACAAAGTGCGCGATGACGCGGTGCATTTGATCGCCGGTTTCGAGCACGAGGAGAGAAAGGATAACCAGTGGAAATTCACGCGCTGGGACCTGGTCGACCTCTCGAAATTCAAAGTGAAACTGAAAGCCGAATTCCAAGGCAGCAACCGCGACATGTACCGGCCCGAAGCCATCGTGGCCACAAGCCAGAAACCGTAAGCGAGAACACAGGAGATTTTCTAGACAGGATTGGCCCGATTTTTACCCGCCTCCGCCGTGGACGGGCTACGCCGTGGCGAGCGAGACCCGAAGAAGATTGAAGGAAGAGTTTTTTACCGCGGATTTGAAAGCCCGGCCGCTCCTTCACCCGCGTTACGGCACGGATTTACGCGGATAAGAAGACAAGGAAAAAGTTGCTTCTCGTAGAACTCTTAATCTGTGTAATCAGTGTAATCCGTGGTTAAATTCTTTCCTGATTTCCATTGCCGAGGCCGACGGGGGACGTAATGGTTGTTCTCCACCAATGATCGCCGAGGCCCCGGAAACGCTTCAGTTCGATAAAGTTGACGATGTCATCGCCGACATCGCTGCCGGCAAAATCGTCATCGTAACGGACGACGAAGATCGCGAGAACGAAGGCGACCTCGTGATGGCCGCGGAAAAGGTAACTCCCGAGGCCGTCAATTTTATGACCAAGTACGGGCGCGGCCTGATCTGCGTGCCCATTTCCAACGAGCGCGCCGAGCAACTCGGCCTGCAACGCATGGTCGCGCAGAATCGCGAGATGTACCGGACAGATTTCACCGTCTCGGTTGATGCCGCTCGCGACGTCACCACCGGGATCAGCGCGCCGGATCGCGCTGTCACCATCCGGGCACTCGCCAACCCGGAATCGGCGCCTGAGGATCTGATCCAGCCCGGGCATATCTTCCCTTTGCGGGCCAAGGATGGCGGCGTGCTCCGCCGGGCCGGCCACACCGAGGCTGCCGTCGATCTCGCGCAGATGGCCGGGCTCCAGCCGGCCGGTGTGCTTTGCGAAATCCTGCACGATGACGGCACCATGGCGCGGTTGCCGGAGCTGATGGAATTTCGCAAGAAACATCGGCTGCGCATTTGCACCATCCAGAGCCTCATCGCCCATCGCCGGGTGCGCGAGAAACTGGTGGAACTGGAGCGGGTGATAAAGATGCCGACGGACTACGGCGATTTTGATCTGCACATGTACCGCTCGAAACTCGACGGCACACATCATCTGGCCCTGGTTAAGGGAGTGATCGACAAGGACCACCCCACCCTTGTGCGGGTGCACAGTGAATGTCTCACGGGCGATGTCTTTGGTTCGCGCCGGTGCGATTGTGGCAACCAGTTGCACGCCGCTCTTGGGCAAATCGAGGAAGCGGGCAACGGCGTGCTCGTTTACATGCGGCAGGAGGGACGCGGGATTGGTTTGGCCGCCAAGATTCATGCCTACAAATTGCAGGAAGAAGGGCTGGATACAGTGGAGGCGAATGCCAAGCTCGGTTTTCCCAGCGACCTGCGCGATTACGGCCTGGGCGCGCAAATTCTTTTCGATCTCGGCGTGCGCAAGTTTCGTTTCCTAACGAACAATCCAAAGAAAGTCGTGGGACTGGAAGGCTACGGCATCGAGATGGTGGAACAGGTGCCTATTCGCTGCGACCCCAATCCGCACAACGCCAAATATCTCGAGACCAAGAAGGCCAAAATGGGGCATCTGCTCTGACGTTTCATGGAGGGCGGAGCTCCTGCGACGCCGCTATCAGGGAGGAAGGCCGCGCTGCGGCGTACACTCCGCGGATTGGCCACTCGCTCCGAACTAAACAGAAGGTAACGAAACGAACAAAAGGATGCTAAATCCTCGCTTTTTCCGGCCGTTGCTGATTTTATGTTTGTTCGATGCTTCCCCTGACCGCGATGCTGACATCGAGACTTCCTTTCCCTAGGCTTTTCCAGTGAACATCCACGACGGTGATATCATCAAGCTGCGGAAAGACATCGAGCGTGTCCGCCAGCACGAGGAAAGTCGCCGGCCGCAAACAACCCCTGAGGAAAAGGCACCCGCCACCGTCCCTTTGCCCAGGGAGCCCGCCCGGCCGCCCTCAGCTCCTCTCGCTTTTCGGCTCCGCCGGGTGCTCGAAGCGCTGCTTGCCCCTTCCGAGTCCTCCCCTGAAAGCCAGGCGGCCATCCCGGAGAATGTCGTGACCCTGCTGCAAGTCATTCGCGAGCAGCCAAAATTCGAACAATGGCTTCTCAACATCGAGGCTCTTCCGCCGGTGATTCGCAACCAACAGCTTCAGAAAATGTCTTTCGCCTTCCGCGTCGAGGACAAAGACTCAACCATTGCCGAGTCCTTTGATCGTCTGCAGAGCCCGGCCCTGTTCAAGGCCTTTTGTCAAAGCCTCCGCGACGCCCCCCATACTCCGGCCTAACCAGGAAGAGCCGACCGAAAACAAGCTCGGTTATGTTCTAGAAAGCCGATGTTAAAACCGTGCAAATCCTGCAAAGAGGAGATCGATCAAGCGGCCATCAAGTGTCCCAAATGCCAGGCCTATCAGCAATGGTATCGCAATCCGCAAATGGTTCCCCTTTTCTTGTTGCTGCCATTCATCGCCTTTGTGATTTGGAATATGTCGCGACTGACAAACCCTGCCAGTTTCGCTGATTACAAGGATAAATTAAGCGTGAGCGTAGTTGCGGAAAAGGCGACCGCTAACGGAAGGGCGGAACTCCTGACCGTGCGACTGGAGAATCACACCAACAAAACCTGGAAACACCCCAAGTTTCAAATTGAGAGCCTC
>DASXIK010000220.1:0-4249 GCA_036498025.1 Chthoniobacterales bacterium | reverse complement strand
GCATCAAGGCGGTCATGGATGAGATCCGCCGCTCCAAGAACGTCATTCTCTTTATCGATGAGCTGCACACCATTGTCGGAGCCGGCTCGGCCGAAGGGGCCATGGATGCCTCCAACATTATCAAGCCGGCTTTAAGCCGGGGCGAACTGCAGTGCGTCGGCGCCACCACCATGAACGAGTACCGCAAGTACATCGAAAAGGACGCGGCGCTGGAGCGGCGCTTTCAGACGGTCAAGGTGGATGCGCCCACCATTGATGAGGCCATTGAAATTTTGAAGGGGTTGCGGCCGAAATACGAGGCGCATCACAAGGCCAAACTGACCGACGAAGCACTCGAGACCGCGGTGAAGTTTTCCGAGCGCTACATCACCGGCCGGTTTTTGCCGGACAAGGCCATTGACGTGATGGACGAGGCGGGCGCGCGCGCCCGCATCAACGCCATGACGCGGCCGCCTAACGTCAAGGAGATCGAAAAAGAGATCGAAGAGATCCGGGTGGAAAAGGAAGCCTCCATCAAGGCGCAGGATTTTGAAAAGGCCGCGGCCCTGCGCGACCGCGAGAAGCAGACCAAGGAAAAGCTGGAGGAGATTCTGGCCAAATGGCGCGAGGAACGCGAAGAGAAGGAAGTGCTCGTGACCGGCGACGACATGATGCACATCATCTCGAAAGTCACCGGCGTGCCCCTGCAGCGCATGGAGCAGCAGGAGACCGAGAAGCTGCTCAAGATGGAAGAGGAGCTGCGCAGCAAGGTGATCGGCCAGGACGAAGCGGTCATCGCTATTTCCAAGGCGCTGCGGCGGAGCCGGGCGGACCTGAAGGATCCGCGGCGTCCCATTGGCTCGTTTATTTTCCTCGGCCCGACCGGGGTGGGCAAAACGTTTCTGGCCCAGAAACTGGCGGAATTCATGTTTGGCGATCGCGATGCCCTCATCCAGATCGACATGTCTGAGTACATGGAGAAGTTCACGGCTTCGCGCCTGATTGGCTCGCCTCCCGGCTACGTGGGCTACGAGGAAGGCGGGCAGCTCTCCGAAGCGGTGCGCCGCCGCCCTTACTCGGTGGTGCTTTTCGACGAAATCGAGAAGGCGCACCCCGACGTCATGCACTTGCTCCTGCAGATCCTGGAAGACGGCAAAATTACCGACTCGTTAGGCAGGAAGATCGATTTCCGCAATACCATTATCATCATGACGTCGAATGTGGGCGCGGAGACCCTGCGCAAACAGACGACCATGGGCTTCGGCGCGACCAAGCCGGTGGGCGAGCACGAGTATGACGTCATGCGCGATCGCTTGCTGGAGGAAGCCAAGAAAACTTTCAAGCCCGAGTTCATCAATCGTCTCGACGACATCATTGTCTTCCATCAGCTGACCAAGGTGGACCTGATGAAGATTGTCGAGCTGGAGGTGGACAAGGTGCTGAAGCGGGTGAAGGCGAAAGAGGTTCACATCGTTCTGGAAGACAGCGCCAAGGAATTCCTCATTGAGAAGGGCTACGATCCGACCTACGGGGCGCGTCCCATGCGCCGGGCCGTGGAGCGTTATCTGGAAGACCCGTTCGCGGAAGAGTTATTGCGCGGTCACGTTAAGCCTAACGATGTCGTGCACGTTTCGGCGGTCGACGGCAAACTGGTCTTTCCGGTGGACCAGCCGCAGGGCAGTCCGGCGGCCAGCGCGAGCTAGCGCGTGGTTCCTGTAGCCACGGCGCTCTGCCGCCGTGTTTTTACTCACGCCCGCGGGTGCGCGTCCGAGTAGGCTTTCTTCAACCGTTCCACGGTGACGTGCGTGTAAATCTGCGTGGTCGAAAGACTGGCGTGGCCTAACAAGGCCTGCACGCTGCGGAGGTCGGCGCCGCGATCCAGCATGTGGGTGGCGAAGCTGTGCCGCAGCTTGTGCGGACTGATGGAAATGGGAATGGAAGTCTGGGCCACGTAGCGTTTGAGCGTCAGCCAGATGGACCGGACAGACATGCGCGTGCGCCCCTTATTAATAAAGAGGGCGCCGGCATGCACCCGGGCGGCCGCGCGATAACGCGAGATTGCGTCCAGCGCGGGTAATCCCACCGGGCAGACTCGTTCCTTGCGGCCCTTCCCCAGGACTCTGACCGATTCCGTGTAAAGATCGGCGTCGGCCACATCCAGCGCGGCCAGTTCGGCTAAACGCAATCCGCTGCTATAGAAGAGCTCGAGGATGGCCACATCGCGCAGCGGCATCCAGGTCGGGGCCGCACGGTTTTTCTTCTTCTTCAGAGGGGCGGCCAGCAGCTCCTCGATCTGCGGCCGTGTCAGGACCAGAGGGAGTCTTTTCTCCAGCTTGGGCAGCTGCAATTCGCGCAAAGGATCGGCCCGCAATTTTTTTCGGGCAGTGAGAAAGGTGAAGAAAGTCCGCAGGGCGGAAAATTGCAGACGCACATAGGAACGCGCCTGTTTCCGCTTCATCAGAGCGAAGAGGTAATCGCGGAACGTGTCGGTGGTGCACTTTTTCCAAGGCGTCTGGTTGTCCTCCCGGAAGGCGGCCAAAGCCTCGCGGTAAGCCTTGATCGTGCGGGGCGAAGCGTTTCGCTCCACGCTCAGATAGCGAAGAAAATCCTCCGCGAGCGGGTCGCGAGAATTTTCGGCAGCCAAATTAAAACTCCGGCTTCTCGATGGTCAGCCGGGTCACGGCGGCCTGGGCTGATCCGTTAACCTGGCTCTTGAAAATGGCTGGCGGGGTGGTGGAGATGAGCTCGTAGTTTTTGAGCACGAACTCGGGATAGATGGTATTGCTGGCCGGCTCGTAGACTTTCTCGCCGCTGAAGGAACCAAACAGCTTGTATTCGTAGTTGTTGTCGCTGCCGAAGTTCAGGGCCTGTCGATCGGGCGCGAGTTTTTGCTTTTCATTGAGCATCACCAGTTGGGCGGTGCTCCAGGGTTGCCCCGGGCGGCGCACGTAGCCCCAGAATTTGAAATCGGGTTTGTAATAACGACGGCCGATGAAGTAGTCGCCCGCGGGCTCGGCGGCAATGTTTTGGGCCATGGCCACCTTCGCCTGTTGAATTCCCTGGGGCATGGTTTCGCAACCGGGCAGGAGCAGGGCCGCCAAAATCCCCTGGGCGCCGAGGAACAGGGAAATCGCTCTCTTCGTGTGCACGCTTCGACTTCTACTCGTGTCCGCCTTTCATGCAATTGCGAAGTCGCTCAAGTCCTTAGAGCGGCACGCTCCATCGTGCCCTAATCCCATGGCGCCGACGGCGCGGCGCCCTCCAGGCTGTTGGAGGGACACGCGCCGTCGTGTCCCCACATCTTATGGCCCCGGTAGCGCGGCGCCCTCCAGGGGCTTTGCCGTTCGGCATTGCATCATTCTCCCTGGTTTGTAGAATTCAGCCGCATGATTGAGCTCGAGGTTTACGCGGCGGGCGTTCGTGATCTGAACAAGATCCTGGAATTAGATCACGAGCTCGAAGCCGTGGCCGGACTGCACTACAAGGTCGATAGCAATCACGACATCGTTTACCTGGAGCTAGAAGAACCGGTCCTCAGTTTGCGGGAGATTCGCGCCATGTTCCGCAAGATCGAACTCGAGCCGCGCTTTGTCGGCGCGGTGCCGCCGGAGTTGCGGCCCAAAACAAAAACGCAGCCGCTGACTGTTTGATTCGCCAGCGAGACGCGGCGCGATAGTGTCTGTCCTGCCATGGTTCGATTATTCCAGGCGGTGGGCCGGGCGTTTCTCTCTCTCTTTCAATATCTGGGAGAGGTGGTGCTGCTGGCCGCGGACACGTTTCGCTCCCTTTTCACCCATCGGCTGCGCGGAAAACTTTTTCTGCACCAAATCGTGGAGATCGGCCTGCTCTCCCAACTGGTGGTGATCATCACCGGCGGCTTCACCGGCGCGGTTTTCGCCGCGCAGACGTATTTTCAGTTCAGCAAACTGGGCATCGGTTCCGGGGTCGGCGCGGTGGTGTCAGTTTCACTTTGCCGCGAACTGGGGCCGGTCCTGACCGCCCTGATGGTGGCTGGGAGGGTGGGCGCGGCCATGTCGGCGGAGATCGGGACGATGAAGGTGACGGAGCAGATCGACGCTTTGCGCGCGCTGGCGGTCTACCCGGTGGATTACCTGGTGGTGCCGCGGGCGCTGGCCATGATGATCTCCATGCCGCTGCTGGTTTCGGAGTGCATCGCCTGCGGCATTGTCGCCGGTTATTTCATTGCCATCGATCTGCTCGGAGTGAATGGGCCCTACTACGTGGCCAACATGGTCCGCTGGACGGGGAT
>DASXIK010000219.1:0-2774 GCA_036498025.1 Chthoniobacterales bacterium | reverse complement strand
TGCGGTATCAGCCGCAAGTGCGGATACCACGATGAGTTCCACTCGCTCCGTCCGTGCAAAACGAAACAAGCCGGCCATCACCGGAACCAGCAGAGCCAGCAACAGCAGCGTTGCGGTCACCACACCAGCGTTGAAAGAAATAGCTGCGATGACAGAATGCGCTCCGCCAAACTGCAGTTTCGATGCGAGATCGAAGCCCAGCCGAAAACCAAAAACAAGGCCCGCGGCCAACGCCAGCAGGCCCCGCCGCCGCACGCTCGGCTTGCCGGCGATATTGGCCAGGGCCGTAAACAGCACAGCACAACCCGCCAGAGTCGCGACAAGTGGCGGAAACCAGAGTCGGTCCGGCGCCAGATTTAGCCAGGACGCAGTGAACGTAAGCGAAGGCCCAATGACAACCGCCAGCGCCGCGGGCGTGATGTCGCGGTAGCGGCGCAGGGGAAGCGCGAGGCAAAACAGGAACAGCAAATAATCGGATGCCGCGCCCAGGCTCATCATTCCGCGCCGGAAAAACTGTGCCCCGGCCTCTGCCCCGCTCGGCTCGAATGGAAATCTGCCGGGGTCGCCGGAAAACGAAAACTCACGCGATGCGCCGTCCGCCCCTGTGTACTGTAATTCGGTCTTTACCCGCACGCCCAAGTCAGCCACCTTCGGCTGAAACTCAAGCGAGTCCCCTGCGCCCGCGACCGCAAAAGCCAACTCGGTTTCCAGCCAAATCTGATTCCGGTTCAGTTTGGCGTCGTCCGTGACGTCGCCCGGCTGAGCGCCCGCTGTAGTAAACCGCGCATTCTGCACGCTCGGCTTCGGCAGCAACACTCCATCCCGGTAAACCGCCATCCTGTCGCCAACCCAATAGCGCGCAAGGCCCCGCGCCATTGGCCGGGCCGCCGGAATGTCGATGAAATCGGTATCCGCATGCAAGGGAAATTGCACGTCCCGCACCGTCGCTAAAGGCAGGCGGATCCGCAACAGGAGTTGCTTCCCATCTACTTTAGCGAAACCCCGAATATTGACTTCTTCCGGAAGCGGCTGTGCCGCAAAGCTGCCGCGAACCAGAACCAGAAGGATCGCGGCGAACGCCGCCTTGAACATACGGCCAGTTTACATTTCCGTCATCGATGGTATATAGTGTGTTCTTGCTCCGCGCCCCTGTAAACGCGCGGAGACCGCCAAACGTGAGGCATACCGAATGAAACGAAGCATCTATACAGGCGCAGTAATCGCCGCCGTGGCCGCCCTATTGGGAGCGGGATCCATGGTGATTAACAAGAGAGCTCAGGCTGCCGGCACAATGGCGCCCCACTTTGAGGTGGATCCGTTCTGGCCCAAGCCGCTGCCCAACCACTGGGTTATCGGGCAGACCATCGGACTCGATGTCGATTCTCACGACAACGTCTGGATCATCCACCGGCCGGGGACCTTCGATCCCTCGGGCAAAGAAACCTACGCGATGACCGACAGCGCCCGTTGCTGCGTCGCGGCCCCCGACGTTCTGGAATTCAGCCCCGCCGGCGACCTCATTGGCCACTGGGGTAAAGCGGAAGGCCATGACTGGCCAAGTTCCAACCATGGCATCTCGGTCGATTTGGAGGGCAATGTCTGGCTCGGCGCGAATGGTGGCGGACAGACCACTCCTGCTCCCGGAGCCGCAGCGGCCCCTGGTCGTGGTCCGGCACCCGCAGCCGGTCGCGCAGGGCGCGGAGCCGGAGCCAACGGTCCTGAAGAGGGCGTGGCCCGCGGCGGAGCCCACACGAACAGCTATCACGACAGCTTCATCCTGAAGTTCACCCCAGATGGCAAGTTCCTTGGTGAAATCGGCGGCGCAAACGCGAGCAAGGGCAGCAACGATACCGAGAGCGTTCGCGGCGTTGCCGAGATT
The DNA here is from genome assembly GCA_036498025.1 of Chthoniobacterales bacterium. Taxonomy (GTDB): domain Bacteria; phylum Verrucomicrobiota; class Verrucomicrobiia; order Chthoniobacterales; family UBA10450; genus JBBRDU01. The sequence continues at coordinate 895 of DASXIK010000219.1, read as the reverse complement.
CGCTTCAACAAGGACGGCGAACTGATCGCGGCTGATGGCTACGGCAACAAGCGCGTTTCCATCTGGGATCCCAAGACCATGAAGATCAAGCGGTATTGGGGCGCTTATGGCAACAAGACGATCAACGACGCCAACCCCGGGCCGTACGATCCCAACGCGCCGGTGGACAAGGAATTCCGCAACCCGATGCACTGCGCGGTACCTTCCAACGACGGTCTGATCTACGCGTGCGACCGCGTCAATGACCGCATCCAGATCTTCAAGGAAGACGGCACTTTCGTAAAAGAAGTCTTCGTCCTGAAGAACACCCGCGGCGACGGCTCGGCCTGGGAAATCGCCTTCTCGAAGGACAAGGACCAGAAGTACCTTTATCTGGCCGATGGCGCCAACGAACAGATTCACATCTTCGATCGCGCGTCGATGAACGAATTGACGGCGTTCGGCGACGGCGGCCGTCAACCCGGCCAGTTCTACGCTGTCCACAGCATCGCGACCGACTCCAAGGGCAACATCTACACCACGGAAACCTATCGCGGCCAGCGCGTCCAGAAGTTCAATTACAAGGGCCTGGCGGCGGTGAGCGCTCCCGACACCGGTGTGGCGTGGCCCAAGACCGGCAAGAAGTAAAGCCTCTTCGTAACGCAATAAAACAGCCCGGTGGTATCCGCCTGGCTGTATTCTTTTTATGATCCGTATCGCAATCTTCGCAGCCGTCGTTCTCATTTGCGTTCTCCACTCTCCTCCGCCCGATCCACGGGTCCTCGCCGCGATGAAAGACGCCGGCATTGACCCAACCAAACCCCCTCCCGCGCCCGGCGTCGATCTCGCCATGGCAACTGCTCCCGATGGGGCGTACGTCTGTCCGATGGACAAAGACGTCCGGTCCGATTCGCCC
>DASXIK010000218.1:0-2110 GCA_036498025.1 Chthoniobacterales bacterium | reverse complement strand
GCCCACCTCGAGCGACGACGAATTTAAGGCTGAATTCGATCAGCTGGCTAAGCTCGACGAGGAATGGCGCGATTACATGGCGCAATCGAGCAGCTACAGCGGCCGCTCCCAGGAGCAGGAAGACAAGCGCCAGTTCTTTTTCGATTCCATCGCCACTCAGGAGACCCTGCAACAGCATTTGATGGGGCAGTTAAATCAGAATTCCCTGAACGCAGACGATCGCAAGACCGCGGAGTTGATCATCGGCAACATCGACGATAACGGCTTTCTCCAGACGAACCCTGAGGAAATGGCTCTGAACACCGGCATCCCCCGGGAAGATTTTGAGCACATGCTCACGCTCATCCAGAGCTTCTATCCGCCCGGGGTAGGCGCGTGCGACCTGCGCGAATGCCTGCTCATTCAGCTAAAGCGGGAAGGCAAAGGAAACGGCCTGGAATACAAAATGATCTCTGAGCACATGGCCGACCTGGGCAAACGGCGCTTTCCTGAGATCGCCCGCCGCATGGGCATCAGTGTGGAGCAGGTGCAGAAATGTGCCAACAACATCGCCCAGCTTGATCCCCGGCCCGGCGCCATTTTCGCCCAGGCGCCGCAAAATTACGTCCTGCCGGATGTGACCGTGGAGAAAATTAACGGCGAATATCAGGTCATCCTCAATGGCGAGCAGATTCCCCACCTGCGCATCAGCAACACTTACAAGGACATCATGTCCAAGGATGGAAACGGCAATGAGGTGAAGGATTATATCCGCGACAAAATTCGCAGCGGAAAATTCCTCATCAAATCGATCCACCAGCGCCAGCAAACCATTTCCAACATCGCTCACCAGATTGTCTCGCGGCAGCGCGAGTTTTTCGACCATGGCTCATCGCATTTGAAACCGATGACCATGGTGCAGATCGCCGACGCCGTGGGCGTGCATGAGACCACGGTCAGCCGCGCCATCTCCGGCAAATACATGTCCACCCCGCAGGGCGTGTTCGAGATGAAATACTTTTTCACGCCGGGCTATCAGACGGCCACCGGCGAATCGATGAGCAACACCAGCGTGAAGGAAGCCATTCTCGACCTGGTGAAAAACGAAACGGGGAACGCTCCGTTGAGCGACAAGGAAATCGTGGAAATCCTGAGCAAGCGGGGCATCCCCATCGCGCGGCGCACCGTCGCCAAGTATCGCACCGAGCTGAATATTCTGCCGAGCAACATGCGGCGGGAGTATTGAGCCTTCGGCTTGTCCTGGAGGGACACGCGCTGTCGTGTCCCATCTTTAAGCGTCGACGGCGCGGCGCCCTCCACTTCCTTGCAAAGGGTTCCGCGTCCTGCGGAGGAAAAACCGTTCTCAAGAAATTGGTTTTTCCTCCGGGCCAATCTGTGGTTAAGAAGAGGGAGTGAATCCCTCCTTCCGCGCTTCCGTCATCGCTGAATGGCGCGGATTACCCGAGCCAAAGCCGAAGCCCGATCGCTTTGAATCAACGGCGGGACTACTGCCGAAGCTGCTCCAGCGTCTCGGCCTGAAAGAGCGTCTGCACGAAAACGACGTCATCGAAGCCTGGGGCCAGATTGTCGGCGACTTCATCGCCGCCCACTCCGCTCCCGTCTCCCTGCGCGAAGGCGTTCTTTATGTCCGCGTCCTGCAGCCGGCCCTGCACTACCAGTTCGAACAAATCTCCAAGGCCGAAATCCTGCGCAAACTCAAGCAGCGCTTCGGCCCTAAGATCATCCGCGACATAAGGTTCCGGGTTGGCTAGTCCCGGAAGACTCTGTCTCGGCTGACGAATTATGCTTGCCAATCGTCTCGATCTCGGTCAAACGATCGAATATGAAACCGTCGACAGGAGCGTCGCGGCTCCCGTTGTTAGTAACCGTCGCGGTCGTTGCGCTGGCTGCGCTGGCTCTCTTTATACTCCGCCCCACGACGTGCGCTCCGACAGAGCCTTGGTCTACACCTATCCACATCGTTCTGCAAAACGCGGACTGCACGGCTGAAAACTTAAAGGCAGCACTTACGAATCCCACTACCCCGGTCGGCCCGACGACGTATAACTTGACCTTCGATGGTAAGCCTTTTCCAGACCCCTCGCCAGGAACAGGTCCGGGCTCTTGTGAC
>DASXIK010000217.1:0-4347 GCA_036498025.1 Chthoniobacterales bacterium | reverse complement strand
ATGGCGATGTCTTCGCTGGGCGCGAACAAGCTGCGCTCGGCCCTGACCATGACCGGGATCACCATCGGAGTGTTCTCGGTGATCTCCGTCATGACGGCCATTGGCGCGCTGCAGAGCTCCATCGAAAGCGGCATCAGCTTTCTCGGCTCCAATATTTTCCAGTTCGCCAAGTTCCCGCCTAACGGCAACGCCGGCGGCAACGTGGCCAAGAAATTCGAGAACCGCCGGAACGTAACCTACCGCGAGGGCCTTCGTTATGCCGAGTTGATGGAAGGATTTGCCCGCGAGATTTGCCTCAAGACCTTCGATTTCAAAGGCCAGGCGGTTTACAACGGCGTGAAAACTCCTCCCAGCCTGACCGTCGTCGGGAGCAACCGCAGTTTTCTCACGGCCAACGCCTACACCCTCGGTTATGGGCGCAATATCACCGACGAAGATGTGGAGCTCTCGCGCCGGGTTCTGGTCATCGGCAAGTCGATCGAGAAGCGACTTTTCCCGCATGAATCGCCCATCGGAAAAGAGATTCGCCTGAGCGGCCATACTTTTACGGTGATCGGCGTGCTCGCGGAAAAAGGGACTTCCTTCGGGCAAAGCCAGGACGACATCTGCGCCATGCCCATCACGCGCTTCTTCGAGAATTTCGGCGAAGCCAAACGCACGGTGAACATCGCCACGCAGTCGTTCACTCAGGAGGACTACAACCGCACGCTCGACCGGGGCGTGGGGGCCATGCGCATCGCGCGCGGCCTGCGGGCCAATCAGCCGAACGATTTCGAAATCTATTCCAACGATTCCCTGAAAAGCGCCTTCACCTCAATCGCCGGGGTTGTTCGCATCGGGGCTTTTGTCATCAGCTTTATCGCGCTGGTGGCGGCCGGCATTGGGATCATGAATATTATGCTGGTGAGCGTGACCGAACGGACCAAGGAAATTGGCGTGCGCAAATCGATTGGCGCGCGCAGCCGGGACATTCTGCGGCAGTTTTTAACGGAAGCGGTCTTCATTTCGGAGGCCGGCGGCATCATCGGAATCATCCTCGGAGTGATTGGCGGGGATCTTCTGGCGGCGTGGCTGAAGGTCGATCTCATTTTCCCCTACGGGTGGGCCATCACCGGACTGGTGGTCTGTTCCGCCATTGGCATCGGCTTTGGGCTGTATCCCGCGTATCGGGCGGCTTCGCTTGACCCTATCGAAGCGCTGCGTTTTGAGTAGAATATACTGTGGGGAGGCGTGCAGGTTGAGCCAGGGACGGGCACGCAACTTGCGCCTCCTTGATTTTGACATGGTGTTCCCCACTCCTAGCCTCCTCTATTACAGCCACTTGCGTCGTGCCTAATGCTCACATTTCACAGGGTACGGCGACCAGGCCTGGTATTCTTCTTCTGGAGGAATACGGAGCGCTGGCCGCGGCCATCGGCTCGGCTCTAAGGAAATTCGCGCCCCACCATTCGACTCATGTCGCCCGCTCCTTGAAAGAGCTGGAAGCGTTGGCGGAAGAGGTGCGACCCGAGCTCCTGCTCATCGACGTCGATCCGCCGTGGCCCAAATTGACGCAGTTGTTAGGCAAAATGCGCGCGGAATATCCGGAGACGCGCGCCCTCGTCATCGGCGCGACCATTCCCCGGGAATTGATTGAGAATCGGGGAGCGGACCGTGCTCTGCAGTTCCTCGAAAAACCCTTTGATGTGCCGGAACTGGGAGCAGCCGTGCAGGCCCTGCTCGGACCGTGGAAAGAATCAGAAAGCGAGAGCCTGCGCGGAACCCTGCGCTCGTTCGGTGTGGTCGACGCCGCCCTCCTGCAATGCGCCAGCGGCCGCACCGTGGTCGTGGAAGTGCGGAAAAACGGCGGAAAATCCGGTGAGCTGCATTTTGTCGATGGCCAGTTATTCCACGTGGAAAACGGGCGGCGCGCGGGCGTGGAAGCCCTCGAGGAATTGTTCAGCTGGTCAGAGCCGGACATGCGGGAAAAGGAGAGGGGCGCTCGCCCCGTGGGCAAGCGTTCCATTCCTGCGCCCTGGACCGAAGCATTCCTGGAGGCGCTGCAGAAGGTCAAAAAACAGAAGCCGGCACCGATGCCGGATCCTGTGGTCAGAGTGGAAGCGGTCGCGCCGGCTCCCAAAACCGGAAAGAAGATCGTGGTCGTCGATGACACAGAGATGCTGCAGATCTTTGTGGAAGATGTGCTCAGCACCGCCGACTCCGAGTTGCAAATCTCCACGGCAATTAACGGATGGTCCGGGGTCGCGGAAGTTGAGCGCGTTCTGCCCGATCTCGTTCTCCTCGATTTCAGCCTCCCCGATTTTAACGGCGACGAGGTTTGCCGCAGGCTGCTGCAGAATCCGGCGACCGCCCGTGTTCCCGTTCTCATGATGTCCGGCCATATCCAGGAGATGGCGCAGGCGGCCGCGTCCCTGGAAAATGTCGTGGCCACCATTGAAAAGCCTTTCCTGTCCGAAGCCCTGGTAGCCCTCGTCCGGCAAACGTTGCAAGCCGGCCCTCCACCGCTGCGAAAGAAAACTCCGCCCGCCGCCGCGGTGGAGACGCCGCGGCAGGCACCCACCCCGGTCGCGGCGCCCCAGATTGTTCCCGAAAGGCCAAGTCCCCCGCCCCCAGTCCCGGAGGAACCGCCGCGTTCTCAGCGCACGCAGACGATTTCGTTTCCCAGCTCGCCACTTCCCCTAACGACCGAAGCGTTCGAGGCGCCAATCGCTCCTGCGCCCGTCGCGCCCATGCCCGCTCCCCCCGCGCCGCCTCCAATGCCTGTTGCCCAACCCGCGCCGCCCCCAATGCCCGTTGCTCGCCCCGCGCCGCCTCCGATGCCCGTCGCTCCTCCTCCACCGGTTGCGCCAGTGCCGGTCTTTGAAACGCGTACTCCAGTGATTTCGTGGGATCGGCCCGCAGACCCGCCAGCCGTGCAGCAGATTCCGCGACCGGGGATTACCATGGACATGCCGGTCCGGCGGCCTCAAGTCCCGGCTCAGGCGCAGGCACCGACGTTCGCCGCGCCGGTTTTCACCGAGGGAATGAACGAAGTCGTTCTTGGCCTGTTCCTGGAGGTGGTGTCGATGCAACTGACGCCCGCACTGCGCATGGGAACGGTGCGGGCCCGGCCTTCTTCCCTGGTGGCATCGTTGCACGTGGTTTCCGCCGCCCTGCGGGCAGCACTTCCACCTAACGGATTTCAGTTGGGCCCGGTCGATCTCGATCGCACGGGGCGGATCGCGGTTCTCCGGGTCATTCCCACGGTGCATCCGTTCATGCCGCTGGAGACACGCAGCGCCCTGCAGATCGGCGGCGTCTCGGTGGTGCCGGTGAATTCGCACGAACGCTTGCAACTGACCCCGATGTCCACCGGCTCCATGCGCATGCATCTGCTGGCCCGCTTCGAAGTGGCCGGCGTGGAACTCTCCAGCACTTTTCAAATTTCGCAGCTGGTCCTGAAAAGCCGGACCAACCAGGTGCGCGTGACTTTGAACGCGCAGGCGGTCGGACAGGAGCAGAATGGAACCGCCTGTGAAATCTCCGGCGTACAGATGGACGGAGCCGCGCGCCTGTCCGAACTCACGCTCAATCCAGTAACCTGACGCGGTTAGGTCATCGGGTCTCCGGGACAACGCGCTTCGTTAGGCCGGGCACGTCCCGCGACGGACACGGGCATCCGGAGACCTTACAAACCGAGCGCCTTGAAGGTGGCGTCGACGTGCTGGAAATGGACGTCGAGCGAGCAGAGCCGGTCAATCTCCGCCCCGGAAAGCCGCTGATTGATCTCCGGCTCCTGGCGGGCGTTCTCGGCAAAGGTCCCCTCACCCTGCCATGTTTTCATGGCCGCGCGCTGCACCGCTTCGTAAGCTGACTTCCGTTCCGCCCCGGCCCGGGTCAGCGCGAGCAAAATGGACTGACTGAAATAGAGCCCTTTGGTCTTCTCCAGGTTCTGCTGCATCCGTTCCGGATAAACCTGCAATTGGGCGACCAGTTCGCGCAGCTTCACCAGCATGTAGTCGAGCAGAATGCAGGAATCAGGCAGGATAATCCGTTCTGCGCTCGAGTGGCTGATGTCGCGCTCGTGCCAGAGCGCCACGTTTTCCAGGGAAGCGACCGCGTTCCCGCGAATCACCCGGGCCAGCCCACTGAGACGCTCGCCCGTAATCGGATTGCGCTTGTGCGGCATGGCCGAACTCCCCTTCTGGCCCTCCGCGAAAAATTCTTCCACTTCCAGAACTTCCGTCCGCTGCAGATGCCGGAACTCAGTGGCCCAGCGATCGATACTCGACGCGATCAGGGCCAGGGTGCCGAGAAATTCGGCGTGACGATCGCGCTGGACGATCTGCGTTGAAAGCACAGCCGGTT
>DASXIK010000216.1:0-7393 GCA_036498025.1 Chthoniobacterales bacterium | reverse complement strand
GTGGGCGATTGCCTGCCCGATCTCACATTCGTGCTCGATGTTGATGCCGGCACCGCCGACGCGCGCATGCAAAAACCGAGAAAACCCGATCGCATGGAACAGGAGCCGGCGGAATTTTATGAGCGGGTGCGCCAGGCTTATCGGGACCTCGCGGCCACCGAATCAGAGCGCGTGGTGCTGGTTAACGGTTCTCGCGCGGCCGACGAAATTGAAATGGAAATCTGGGAGACAATCGCCGCAAGGTTTCCAGCGGTCGCCGAAAAATCTAAAATCTAAATGGCCTTTTCTCCCAAAGCCGCGCTCGAATATTTGCAGCGAGCCCACGACCAGGACCGGCTGGGGCACGCCTACCTGATCTCCGGCGCGCCCGGCAGCGGCAAGAAGGCGCTGGCCGCGCGCATTGCCGGGCTGGTCAATGCGACCAGGCCGGAAGATGTGTTTACCACGCGCGCGACGGAGATTTTTCTGGCCGAACCGGAATCGAAATCGCGAAAGATCGTGATCGATCAGGTGCGAGCCCTGGAGCATTCGCTGCAAATGCGCGCGGCCGGCACGGGACGCAAGGTGGTGATCATCTTGGAAGCAGATCGCCTTCAGCCGCAGGCGGCGAATGCTTTCTTGAAAACGCTGGAGGAACCGCCCGCGCAATCGCTCCTGCTGCTGCTAAGCGCCATGCCGGAGGTTTTACCGGACACGATTATTTCACGCTGCATTCCCATTCCTCTGGAGGCCCGAGAGACCACCGCTCCGGCGGAGGAAGCGGAGCTGATTGATTTGCTGCGGCGCGCGGCGCGCGAACCCTCGTGGAGCGTGCAGCATGCCTATCAACTCGCCCAGGGATTGCAGCGTTTGCTGGGAAGAGTGCGCGAGGAGATCAAAGCGGCGAATACGGAGGCCTTGAAAGCAGAGGAAGCCCGTTATAAGAATGCCACGGATGGCAGCTGGCTGGCCGATCGCGAAGACTATTACGACGCCCTAACTGCGAGCCAGTATCTGCGGAGACGAGCCGGCTTGCTCGAAGTTTTGTTCGTCTGGTGGTCGGACTTGCTGCGCGCCCGCAGCGGCATCGAACGACGGGACCTGCCCGCGCTCGCGCGGGAAACGGAAACGGTGGCCCAGCGTTTCACCCTGGCGGAAATTTTTCGGCGCATCCGGCGACTGGAAGAGTTGCGCGATCATCTGGGCCGGAATATTCAGGAAGCGCTGGCTATGGAGGTGGCGTTTCTTCGGGTTTTTGGGGCGTGATCGCCGCCGGTGGGTCGGCAGGCGCCGTGGCAAAGTCGATGGTCGCCATGCAACCGCCGGACCGGCTGCCGCCCAATCGCAGGGTTGCTTCCCCGGCTGGCGGAAAAACGTATTGTCGATCGAACAGATTAGAATAACGCCAGGCGCGAAAGGCGAGATAAAGCCCGGCGCCAGCGGCGGACACGAGCAGCAGCACCGCGAAAATCTTCAATTCGCGCGGGATCGGCCTGGCCGCAAATTGTTCGGCTTCATCGCGCGTTTCTTCGGGAGTTTGCGCGGCCAAGCCTGGGACAAAGGTGAAGAGGACGAGGAGCGCAGCAATCATGCTGACCCCAAGGCGCAGCCCGCGGCCATAACGAATTTCTTTCATGAGACAGGATCGGAAGTGGACACGACCGGCTGTCCTTGTTCCGAGGCGACAACCAGGCTTTTCATTTTCTCCGTTAACAGCTCAATGCAGATGCGGATGCCTTCCGCAAAATCGCCGGCATGAAATGCGCCCGTGGCGGGCAGAAGCACGCGCTCGAGATCGTCTTCCGTCAGGTATTGCTCGAGTCCGTAGCCAACGACGAGAGCGGCCGTGCGGGCGTCGACGTCAATGCCCAGAAGCAGATCAAAGTTGGCGGGGCCGGTTGCCTGAAGGTTCCCGAGGCGGGCGCGATTAGCCATCCAGAAGATGTATTCGCCGATGGGGCCGGGCAGTTGCTCACTGAGAAAGACGGAGAAGAAGCACTGCGGGAATCTTCCGTGGAACGAGCTGAGCAACCGGCGAAGAATCCGCGCTTCGCGGGCCGGCAACCGGCCGGGCCGATCCGTCAGGGTCGTTTGTTGATGGGGAACAACGCCGAATTTCACATCCAGCCGGCGCATGGTTAGTCCGCACTGCGGGCATTTCGGCGTGGCCGTGTGGAGGAAGCCGAGACAGGAGGGGCACTTCATGGGGCGAGGTAGAGAGAAACGCGGCTTTGACTTGAGTGTAGCACTTCCGCGAACGTATGTAGCGCAAGGACTTTGCCAGGCGCGTTCATGAGCACCAAGCCAACTCTCGCCATCGCCCTGATCGGGCACCGCTTCATGGGCCGGGCGCATTCCAATGCCTGGCGCCAGGCGCCGCGTTTCTTTGAATTGCCGGCGCATTTGCGTTTGAAAACCCTTTGCGGCCGCGACCGCGCGGCCGCCAGAAGAGCCGCCGCCGCGCTCGGCTGGGAGAAAAGCGAGAGCGATTGGCGCCGGGCTATCGATGACCCGGAGATTGATATCGTCGATATCTGCACACCTAACGATTCGCATTGCCAGATCGCGGTGGCCGCCGCCCATGCCGGCAAATCGATTCTCTGCGAGAAACCCCTGGCGCGCGACGTGGCCGAGGCCGAAGCCATGTGGCGCGCGGTGAAAAAGGCGCGGGTGGTCCATATGATTTGCCATAACTACCGCCGCATCCCCGCCATTGCGCTGGCCAAAAGGATGATCGAGCGCGGGGATCTGGGCGAGCGTCTCTTTCATTTTCGCGCGCGTTACGCCCAGGACTGGCTTGTCGATCCCGGCTTTCCCCTGTTGTGGCGTCTCCAGTCCGGGGTGGCTGGGTCAGGCGCGCTGGGCGACATTTTTTCGCACGCACTGGATCTGGGCCGGTATCTCATGGGCGAATTCCGAGAGGTCTGCGGCGCCATGGAAACGTTCGTTAGGCAACGGCCCCTGCGCAGAGGCGCGCGTCAAAAAGGCAAAGTGACGGTGGACGACGCCGCCACCATGATCGGCCGGTTTCGCAGCGGGGCCCTGGCCAGCATTGAAGCGACCCGCTTCGCGCCCGGCCGCAAGAACGGTCTGACTTTTGAGATCAACGGCAGCGAAGGTTCTCTCGCCTTTGACCTCGAACAGATGAATACGTTGCGCTTTTTCAGCCGGCGCGATCCGGAGGACGCGCAGGGCTTCCGCGAAATCATGGTCACCGATCCATCCCATCCCTACATGAGCCATTGGTGGCCGCCCGGGCATATTATTGGTTATGAACACAGTTTTGTTCATACAGTGGCGGACTTCGTCAATGCTGTGGCGGCGAAAAGAAGTGTTCGACCAAACTTCGAAGACGGCGTGCTGAATCAGCGCGTGCTCGACGCGGTGCAGAAAAGCGCCCGCAGCAAACGATGGATCCAACCGTAGAGACGCTTTGATTCTGACGGGTCTAGTCTCCGGGGAGCGCAGGCGGCCCGCCCATTCGACTCCGCTCAGGGCAGGCTCTGCGCTCCCCGGAAAAAAATCCGGAGTCTTCCGCGCTTGCACAAAATGAATTCATCGCGTGCAATAACGCGAGATGAGATTTGAAGGCCAGGTTGCGGTTGTGACGGGAGCGGGGCGGGGGATCGGGCATGCCATCGCCGTGCGCCTGGCCGGCGAAGGCGCGCGCGTCGCTTGCGTGAGTCGCAGCGAGGAAAATGCCCGGCGCACGGCCGACGAGATCAACGGGCTGCGCGCCGATGCCGCCAAAGCATATGCCGTGGACGTGGCCGATCACGCCGCCGTGCAACAAACGGGCGCGCGCATCCTGGAAGACTTCGGCAAGGTGGACATTCTGGTGAACAACGCGGGCGTAACACGGGACGGTCTTTCCATGCGCATGCCCGTGGCCGATTGGGATGTGGTCATCAACACGAACCTGCGCGGCGCTTTCAATTTCGTGCAGTCGGTCGAGCGCGCCATGATCAAGCAACGCAGCGGACGGATCATCAACATCAGTTCGGTCATCGGGTTGATCGGCAATGCCGGGCAAACGAATTATGCCGCCAGCAAGGCGGGGTTGATTGGTTTCAGTAAATCGCTGGCGCGCGAACTGGCCAGCCGGAACATCACCGTCAATGTGGTGGCCCCGGGGTTCATTGCTACGGACATGACCGGCGTGCTTTCGGAAGAAATTCAAAAGAAAATCATCGGCCAGATTCCGCTTGGTCACGTGGGGGAGCCGGCGGACATCGCCAACACGGTGGCCTTTCTCGCCTCCGCCGAAGCGGCCTACATCACCGGCCAGGTCCTGTGCGTGGATGGCGGGATGGTGATGTAGTTAGTTTTCTTTGGAGGGACACGCGCCGTCGTGTCCAAAATTTGGGCGCCGACGGCGCGGCGCCCTCCAGTAAGCACCGAACCTGCTCATTCGTTGCGCAGTGTGAAAGCCCTCTGCGTTCTCCTGGTCATCGGCGCTCTCGCCTTCGGTTACTGGTACGAGCATCGGCCCATCACTTATCCGCCCGGGGTGCTCATTCCCTCGGAGCCCGCGCAAAGCCCCGAAACCGACGCGACCCCGATTCCCTATCACACCTTTCAACTGAAACCGCTGGCTCATTTCACCGTTGAGGCCCGGGTGTTGCATCGCAAGATTTACCGCTACGATCGCCAGGCCAGCCTCGTGCCGGTGGACCTGGCGCTGGGCTGGGGTCCCATGTCCGATCAGGGCGTGCTCGATCGCCTAACGATTTCACAAAGCATGCGTTTTTACTGGTACGAATATCGACTGCCGCCACCGATCGCCCCCGAGGAAATCGTGGCTCACAGCACGAATCTCCATGTCATTCCGGCCACGGATGAGGTGGAGCAGCACTGTAAGGCGTTGCGCGCGGGCACGCTCGTGCATTTGCGCGGCGAGCTAGTCGAGGCCACCGGACCTGAACTGGGCACGGGTATCTGGCGCAGTTCGCTGAGCCGGACCGACACGGGCAATGGCGCTTGCGAACTGATGTGGGTGGAGGAAGTGACGGAGTTGGAGGTTGATCGCAGTGTTGATCAACCAACCATGGCCCGGCGCTAACCGGCCACCAAATCGCTCTACGCGGCCTCTTCGGTTCCGCTGCTTTCGTTATCCGCGAGCGAAAATTCGACGGCTCGCGGAGCAGAACGGGTGGAAGAAACTTCTTCCCGCTGCTTGCCCGCATGCTTTTCCTGCACGGGAAGCTGGAAACGGTCGCAATAGGACGCGAACATTTCCGCCATTTCCGCGCGCTGTAATCCGAACTGCGCAGGCTCGTAGTGATGAAAGCCGACATGGTTAGGCGATCGCCTGGCAAGAATCCGCCGCATGCGTCTCTCCGTGGCATCGCCCAGCGGCCAGCCAAAGTGCGCGTAGACGCGGCGCACCGCTTCGATGGGATCGCGGTTGATATTCTCGTAGGGCAGGTCGCAGACGCGATCGCTCGCCAGGCGGTCCCGCTCGGCCAGGAAATTGGTCACCGTGGCAGCCCAATAAGTCATGGCTTCACGCCCGATCTTCACCGGATCAACCGCCTCACTGAAAATGCGGCGCAGAATGGTGATGAGACTTGAAACCGAAGTGATGGCATCAAGCGGCGCCCGATGGGTCTGCACGAAACGCGCGTCCGGGTAAGCGGCGAGCAGGGCAGGCAACGCGAACATGTGGGCCGGCGCCTTCAGGACCCAGCGGCCCGGGCGTCGACCGAATTGCAGGTGCTGGAGAAAACGGCGATGCCACTCGTAGGCGGGCGAGAGGTTCTGCCGGAAGAACCAGGCGCGATACGACGGGATATTGTACATGGTATCGAACTGATCGCTCAGGAAGCTGAGGCTCATCAGGCTGACGCATTCCTGTGGCAATTCCGCGCCGATGGCGTGCAATCGCGGAAAAGCGGGAGCGAGCCAGCGCAGACCGGCAAGACTTCTTTCGGAGCGGTGCACACGTTCCTGTTTCTGTGCGTGACCCAGAGGGCAGGGCGCCATGACCTCCCAGGTCAGCGGAGCGCGATGTTCCGGGTCGGCCATCAGCAAAATATGGAGGATGGTCGTGCCGGTGCGGGGCAAGCCGACGATGAAGAGGGGCGATTGAATTTTCTCGACGGCAATTCCGGGATGCGCGCGCCGGTCGCGTTGCAGAAGCAACCGATTACGCAAGCAATGCAGTGTATCCGCGCGCAACGCGATTCTGCCCACGAGATTCAGTCGGGCGTCGCGGTGGCAGGATTCGAGCAGCCGGGAGAGGGGCTCAAAAAAATCGCCCGATCCAAAGTCGTCGAGTCCCGATTTGTCCCGGGCCAAGGCAATGAGATGCTCGGCCGTGAGGGGCGAAGACCCCAGACCTGCGCGCCGCGCCACGGCGGCACCCTTGTTGAGGAAGCGAACGGGCCAGGGCGCCTGGCTTTGTTGCAAGGTTGTTCGCCTGCGCATGGTGTCCTTGATTGTGGGAAGGCAGGGCCGCGAAGCAAGGCTCAAGAGTAAGGAAATTTTCGATTTTACCTTCTTTTTGCTTGATCCGGATTTGCGCCGCGCCCTCTCCCACGGGATTATTCGGCATGACGACACAGAAAGCGACGTTTGGGGCGGGATGTTTTTGGGGTGTGGAAGAAAACTTTCGCCAGTTGCCCGGGGTGATTTCCACGGCTGTCGGTTACGCCGGTGGCGGCAAGGATCATCCCACTTACGAGGACGTGTGCAGCGACGAAACCGGGCATGCCGAAGTTGTCGAGGTGGAGTTCGACCCCGCCGCGATTGCCTACGAGAAGCTTCTCCAGGTTTTCTGGTCGAATCACAATCCCACCATGTTGAACCGGCAGGGTCCGGATGTGGGGACGCAATATCGTTCCGTGATCTTCCATCATTCGCCCGAGCAGAAGGCGCAGGCGGAAGCGAGCAAAGCCGCCCTCGAGAAAAGCGGCAAATATTCCAAACCGGTGGTGACCCAGATTGAACCGGCGCCAACCTTCTGGCGGGCGGAGGAATATCATCAGAAATATCTGCAGAAACGCGGCCAGACGCACTGCGCCATTTGATTGCTTGGCACGGCCATGGCTCGTGAAATTTTGCGGACGAAAAAGTTTGTCCACGACGCCGCGGATATAATTCTCGACGCGGCGAGGAGTTCGGTGCAAGAGCGCGGCGAGTTTCGGATTGCCCTCTCCGGTGGAAACACACCGCGGCCGGTGTATTCGGAGATAGCGGCGCGCCTTCGCGCTGAGGTCTCCTGGCAACAGATCCTGTTCACCTTTAGCGATGAGCGCTGTGTGCCGCCGGACGATCCTCAGAGCAATTACCGCATGGCGCGCGAAAGTCTGTTCGATGCTGGCCGTGTTCCGCCCGAATCGATCTTGCGCATGCGCGGGGAGATCGATCCGGCGCAAGCGGCGACCGAGTACGAGAAGCAGTTGGATGAACG
>DASXIK010000215.1:0-4893 GCA_036498025.1 Chthoniobacterales bacterium | reverse complement strand
GAGCTTGTCTCACGAATCGGCGTCGCGGAGTTCCGCCCTCCATAGTGAAAGCTCCGCCCCATCTTCACCCGCCGGCCCTCTAAGACGGGCCGGACATTTGCTGGACGTTTCAAAGAAAGCTCCGCCCCATCTTCACCCGCCGGCCCTCTAAGACGGGCCGGACATTTGCTGGACATTTCAAAAATGATGTCCGGCACCGGCAGCGAAGAATTCAACGGACGACCGGATGAAAGTCGGCCGCGTGATAGGAACTGCGCACCAGCGGGCCGGAGGCCACGTGATCGAACCCTTTCTGGCGCGCGATCTCGCCGTAAAGATCAAACTGCTCAGGAGCGATGTAGGCGACGACCGGTAGATGATTGGGCGTGGGCCGCAGATATTGACCCAGGGTCAGTACCTGACAGCCGACCTCCCGCAAATCATCCATCGTCTGAAACAATTCCGGCTCCTTCTCGCCCAGCCCCAGCATGACGCCGCTTTTGGTGACGATTTTGGAAGATAATTCCCGGGCCCGGCGCAGCACTTTCAGGGAGGTGTGATACTTCGCGCGCGAACGCACCACCGGCGTGAGACGCTCGACCGTCTCCATGTTGTGATTGAAAATGTCGGGCGCCGCATCCAGAACGATCCGGATGCAATCGTCCTGCGCGTGGAAATCTGGCACCAAAACTTCCACGATAATGGATGGATCCATCTCGCGAATCGCGGTGATCACGCGGGCGAAATGATGGGCGCCGCCGTCCTGTAAATCATCGCGCGCGACGGCGGTGATGACCACGTGTTTTAGTTTCATGCGGCGGACCGCCTCGGCCACGCGCTGCGGCTAGTCTTCCTCCAGGGCGAAAGGTTTGGCGGTGGTGACGGCGCAAAATCCGCAGGCACGCGTGCAACGGTCGCCTGCGATCATCATGGTGGCGGTTCCCTGGCTCCAGCATTCCCAGCGGTTGGGACACTGCGCGCTTTCGCAGACGGTGTGCAGGCGCAGATCGGAGATGAGCGCCTTGGTGGAGAAGAAGACCGGGTTGGAGGGAAGCCGGACTTTGATCCAGGGTGGCTTCTGCGCCTGGTGCAGGGCGGGATCGATTTTGGCGCAGGACATGGTCTAGAGAAAGCTAGCTATCGCCATACCGAAAAGCAACCAACGCTGTCATCCCGATCCGCCCCGCCGCGGGGACGGAGAGGGATCTCTCATCTTTCGTTGGTCACACAAGCTAGCCAGCGTGGCGCTCGTGCTTATGTGGGGTTTCTCGCCGGCTTCGCGGCTCGGGATGACAACACAACGAGGAGGCTACAGTTTTGTTCTCCCCGAAAGCGCTTGATAGAGGGTCAGTTCGTCGGCCGACTCCAGGCCGCCCCCGGCGGGCAATCCGCGGGCAATGCGCGTGAGGGCGATGGACTTTCCTTGCAGCAGTTCCACGAGGTAATTGGTAGTGGCCTCGCCTTCCACATCGGAGGAGAGTGCGAAGATGATCTCGCTGAATTGCCCCTGCTCGATGCGGTCGAGCAATTCGCGGATGCGCAGATCTTCCACAGCCACATGGTCGAGCGGTGAAATCCTGCCGCCTAACGAGTGATAGAGCCCGCGGAAGGCGCTGGTCTTTTCCAGCGGCAAAATGTCCGTCGGCTGTTCGACCACACAAAGCAGATCCTGGGCGCGTGAGGCGTCCGCGCAGATTTCGCAAAGTTCCTCGGTGGCAAAAAAACCGCAGCGCGCGCACGGCCGCACGGCCTGGCGCGTGGCCGCGATGGCGGAGGCAATCTGTTCGGGCTGGCCGGCGCGCCCCTGCACCATCCAAAGGGCGATGCGCTCGGCTGAGCGCGGTCCGACGCCGGGCATTTGCCGGAGCTGCGTGATCAGTTCGCGCAGAGCGACGGGATATTCTACTTTTCTCAAGGCCTCTGAGTGGTCACTCGCCGGCCGTGGTCAGATGCAGGGCAAGTGTCTCCAGGCGGCGCAGGTAAAGCTGCAGCGGGGCGTCATCGTCGCCGTCAGGTCCGCGGGCTTTTTGAAATTCCGTGTACGCTTCGGCCCAGCGCTTTTCGCGGTAGAGGACCACGCCATTCCAGAAGGAATCGCGCCGCGCGATGTGCTCCGCCCTGGCTTCGGTGGCCAGCCAAAGGGGCTCGTAAATTTCATGACGCTCCTGCGAGTTTACCCCGCTGAGGAAATCGATCGGACGAGCCACAATATGTTTGCTGGCCAGCTCGAAAGTGCGTGGTCCGATGAGGATGTGAGAGCCATAAAAGCGGTTAGCCACGCAAAAGCGCCGGGCTAATTCCACCGGCTCGCCGGCGGTGAGCAGTCCCGGCCGTTCCCCATTCTCCAAGGGGGCCACGATGATCGTCCCCGAGCTCACCCCCATGTGGACATCGCACCGGCCAAACGGGTCCCCGTTATTATGCGTGCGCATTTTGATAAACGAATTGACCAGGCCGAGGGCCACGCGCACAGCCTTGTCCGCGTGATCGCCTCCGGCGTCGGGAAAACCAAAAATGGCCACTACGCCCTCGCCATCGGCCGCATGGATATAGCCATCAGCCTCGAGGAAAAGATTGGTCGTGCGCTGAATGAAGGCCTCGGTTGTTTGCGCGAACTCCACCGGGTCGGCCTCCTCCGCCAAATCATATTTATTGGCGATGTCGCAGACCACCACGGTGACTTCGTGGGCTTTCGGCTCGGTCTCGAGTGGAATTTCCCCATGCACCACGCGGCTGATCTGGCTCTTGGAGAGACGCTCACCGAAGAACGTCTGGGCCAGGTGCGCGGAGCTTCGCCGCGAGAGCACGGCCCATCGCTCGGAGAGGAGAAACGCCAGGGCCACAGCCACGAGAGCGGAGAATGGTGGAAAGGCAAAGCGGTAAAGCGAGCAAAGCCAGGTCGCGCCGGCAAGCTCCAGCAGAAGAGCGAGTGTCATCAAGCCGATCCGGCCGCGCCGAACGGTGGTCAGGGTCAGCCACGAGACAATGAAACTAAGCAAAAAAACGATGCCGAATTGCGCCACGGCCCCGAGCCCGCGCGCGCCCGGTCGATGATGAGACAGGAACGCCAGAACAGGCCCCTCCACCCCGGCGAGCAGGCCTGCCATGTGCAGAGCAGCCAGCGCGGCGGTCAGAAGAACGCTGATTAACAGGGCCGTGATTAGCGAACGCTTCATGCCGGCTCAGGTGGGGGTTTGCGCCATGACAACCGGATAATACGATTGCACCACTAATTCACTTAAAAACTTATCGGGATCATCGACCGCCGCGGCCTGCAAAACAAAGCGCCCCGAGCCCCTGTTCTTTTTAATCAGGCTCAAACCGAACTGATAATCCTTGAAGAGATGTCCGCACAGTTCCGCCATGGTCATGCGCTCGTTCTGGGCCCGTTCCGTTAGGCGCTGCAAAGCGGATTCGTCAAAGACGATTTCGAGATTGTGCTCCCGTTGGAAGGCCTCGGCGAACCGGAGCGCATCATGACGCAGCGTTTCCGCCTCGTGCTTGTGCCCTTCGGCCATCAGGCGGTCGAGCACCTGCCTCGGTTCCCGCACCAGCTCGGCGGTGACGCGCAACTGGCTCAAGCCCGACCACGCCAGATGATACTTATAATCCCGGAAGAGTTTTTCGAAAACGGTGAGTAGACCGCGCGCGCCTGTTTTTTCCCGGGCGGCGGCGGCGGAAATCAGCTGCAAGGCTTCATCTTCAAAGCTGATCTCAATGCCATAGGCCCGAAAGGCGCGCTCGTACTGGCGGAGAATGCTTCCCTCGGAGAATTTCATGATCTTGTAGAGATCGTCCGCGCTCAATTCCTGGCAGGCCACGCGCACAGGCAGACGCCCGATAAACTCCGGCTCGAATCCGTACTCCACAAAATCCTGCGTAGTCACCTGCTGGAAGAGCTCGTTGTCCATCACCGGGGCGGAGGCCGAGCCAAATCCGATCTGCCCCTGGGAAATGCGCCGCGCGACCTGTTGTTTAAGCCGCTCGAAAGCCCCGCTGACGACAAAGAGAATATGGCGCGTGTTAATGGTTTCCCGTTTGGTTTTACCGCGCTTTTGGAATTCGAAGGCCGCCTGCAACTGTCCCTGCAGATCGTTCATGCTGCGCAGGGGCACTTCCGTTTCTTCCATGAGCTTAAGCAGGGTGGTCTGCACGCCGCGACCGCTGACATCGCGCCCGATCATGTTGCCAGACGCGGCAATCTTGTCGATCTCATCAATATAAATGATGCCAAATTGCGCGAGGTTCACATCACCATCGGCTTTCTGCACCAGTTCGCGCACGAGGTCTTCCACATCGCCGCCAACATAGCCGGTCTCGCTGAACTTGGTGGCGTCGGCTTTGACGAAGGGCACCTGAATGAGCTCGGCAATATGCTTGATCAGGTAGGTCTTCCCCACCCCGGTGGGCCCGACGAGGATGACGTTCTGCTTGGCGTACTCGGTCTCGACGGCCCGGGTCGCATCCACTTTTTCCAAGTGACGCAGATACTTGGCGTGGTTGTAGTGATCGCACACGGCGATGGCCAACACCTTCTTGGCCTCGTCCTGTTGGATCACGAAGCGATCGAGGTGTGCCTTGATATCGCGCGGGAGAAAATTAAAAACGAAACTCTCTTCGCCCTTTTCCACGGGCGGCTCTTCCTCCGAGCCGGTCTCCGCCGGGTCAGCCGCTTCCGGCCCGGTGAAGGTGGCAAAGGAAACGCGATCACCAAAGTTCGACTTCATGAACTCGGCGATCTTCGTCTTTAGTTCTTCCGGTGACGGAAATGGCGGTGGCGGTTTTTGCTCCATGTCTCGCGATCAAGGATCGCCCGGAAAATCTACCATCCTCAGGACGGGTGTAAATCTGACTCTCCCGTCTCTGAATTCGTTCATTTTGCCGTGGATGCAAGTTCGCAGCGTGGCCCCGGGA
>DASXIK010000214.1:0-3467 GCA_036498025.1 Chthoniobacterales bacterium | reverse complement strand
ATGTACAGGTCGTTGCGGGCGCTGAAGCCGCGGATGGTCAGGTTGTCACCCTGCGCGCCTGCTTCGCCTGCCGCAATACTGATGCCGGCGACATTGCGCAACGCGTCCCGCAGGGTGATGACGTTTTGTTCTTCCATCACTTCCTTTCCCACCACATCCACCGTTTGGGCCGTATCACGCAGCGGCTCGGAAAACTTCACAATCGAGGTGGGAAGGGCACTCTCCGCGGCGCTTACATCCACGGTCGCCGTTACGCTGTTTAGTTCGAGTACGACCGCCGAAGGACTGGTGAACCGGGCATGTACGCCAGTATTCATCAGGAGTTCATCGAGCGCCTGCGGCGGCGTGGCAGATCCGGAGAAACCCGGCGTGGAAAGCTTGCCGATGCCCTCGTTGGCCATTGAGACTTCGATGCCGCTGACCTGGCTGAAAATCCGAATCGCATCGTCCAGCACGCCTGCCGGGATCTCGAAGCGGCGGCTGCGTGCCAAAGCTCCGATCTGTGCAGAGATCTCCGTTTGCGCCGGCAGTTGGGCAGCGTTGAGTGTATAAGAGCCGAGCGCCGTATATGCGGCGATCGTTCCGGCGGCAACCCATTTGAACGTCACCGGCCATGAGGCGGCATTTTTGGACACTTTTGGCACACCTACGGCTTTCCGATGAGACATAAGACCCTCCATTGCGTTTTATCTCGGACCAAATTGGTCCTGGATCAAAAGAACAGCTTAACCTCCCGGCGCAGGATGCGTCAAGAAGTTTCTGCAACTGAGTTGCAGATTTCTAAATTGAAGTGCGAAATAAGCCTTATTTTCGACAATTTGTAAATCTGCAGTCGCAAATCAATTGCGGGAAGGCAGTTTTATACAGCGGATTCTTCCCGTTTCCGGCGAGCTTCGTAGGCCTTCAGATGCTGATACGCCAGTTGCATCAGAGGCATTTTGCGGGCGCCCCCGCCGCGCTGGATCATGTCGCCGATGACATGATCGGCCTCTACCGGTCCGCCGCGCTCGACGTCGCGCATCATGGAGGCCATAATCGGCGAACCAGCCTGAGTCAGTGTGTTCCGGATCCAGGCGATTTGCTGCTCGTTCTGGGGATGACTGTTGGCGCGGGCTACGGTCTCGCATTCGGCCACAAAGCCCAGCGCGAATTCTGGACCGGCCGCGGTAACCACATCGCCAACGGCCGCACGCATCAGACAGGTGGTAGCGGCGAGCGGGGCGAGGAAAACCCACTTGTCCCACATCTCCTGCATGATGTCGATGCTGAGGCGGATCTCCATTTTCGCCGGCTGCAGGGCTTTCGCCAGTGCTTCCACGCGCGGGGAACTTCCTCCGGCGCGCTCGCCGAAAATGACGGCGTGCTTGTCGTTGTGGTGGATGATACGGCCGTCGCCATCGAGAGAGGATGAGATCAGACAGATGCCGCCCAGTGTTCTGTGCGCGCCGAAATGGCTGGAAATTGCGTCCAAATGGCGCATGCCATTGAGTATGGGGATGATTAGAGTTTCGGGCCCCACGGCGGGCGTCAGAGCGGAGAGCGCCGATTCCAGATCGTATGCTTTGCAACTGAGCAGCACGGCGTCATAAGGTCCGCCGGGGTCGGCTTCGGTTGCGATCGGCGCCGGGATCGACAGATCGCCGCCAAAAGCACTTTTGATGACCAGCCCGGTCTGTTTCAGTTTTTCGGCGCGCCCGGGGCGCACGAAGAATGTGGCGTCCACTCCGCCTTCGATCATGCGTCCGCCAAAATATCCGCCAGTGGCTCCGGCGCCGAATACCAGAATTCTCATCACGCCCTCCAAACAGTTGAGCGTACCGCGCGCCGGACCTCCGATCCACTCCTTTCCAGTTAAACTGGATACATATGTCTGACGAAGCGGCTTTGCCGTCGCAGCACGCGGCGAGCCTGGACGTACCTCAGGGCTGGCGAGTCGCCCTCAACTGGACCGCCGCAATACTGATCTCCATCGTTTTCCTGGTGGCCGGTCTTTGGAAGGCGTCCGACCCAATCGGCGCCGCAGTGCGGCTGGCTCAGGCCAAAGTGCCGGAGATGCTGAGCATTCCGGCCGCGATTGGCTTCGGTATCGCGGAGACCACGTGCGGCGTTCTGCTGCTGATACCCCGTTTCCGGCAGTGGGGGTCATGGATCGCAAGCCTGCTGTTGATCTCCTTCATGATCTTCATTGGGATCCACTACAGCGAACTGGTGGGCGCGGAGTGCTCGTGCTTTCCATGGGTGAAGCGCGCCGTGGGTCCGCAGTTCTTCGTTGGCGATGGCATTATGCTGGCGCTTGCCATCGGCGCAGGCATTGGTGTCCGCAAGTCGGAAGGATTCCGCCCCGCATTCCTCATCATGGGTGCGGTGGCCGTATTCGCCTTCACATCTTATGGGATGGGACTGGCGAGGACGTCTGGGACCAAAGCGCCTGATTTCCTCACCTCTGAAGACGGGAAGCAGATTTCCCTGCGTGAAGGCAAGACCTTCATTTACTTTTTCAATCCACACTGCATGCATTGCCTGGAAGCGGGCCGAAAACTGGCCACACTGAACTGGGGTGATACGCACTTTGTCGGCGTTGCGACCGAGGCTCCTCAGGACAGCCAGTGGTTCCTCGGCCACGCAAATCTCCAGGGCAAGGGACCGGTTGCAACGGACCTCGACATGCTTAGGAAAGTGTTCCCGTTCGATTTGCCACCGGCGGGAGTTGCGATTGAAAACGGGTATCAAAAGGCGATGCTTTTGCAGTTTGAAGGCGATGAACCCGCGGCCACGTTAAAGAAGCTCGGATTTACGCACTGATCGAAATCAGACCCTCGAAGGATTTTTAAACCCAATCATGAGTCAGCTCTGCTCTCTCTCAACACGGATGTACGGATTCATCGCCCTTTTCGCGCTGGCGCCAGCCCTGATCGCTGCCCCGCGTCTCGGATTAAGCACAGTTGCCGTGGGGCCCGTATATACGACTCCCGGGACCAGTCCAAACCCGCAGACCGTCGAAGCATTTAACGCGGGTGACGGGTCGTTGAACCTCAGCGCCAGTTCATCGTCTTCATGGCTGTCGGCGTCGGTGGGCGCGCAGCGCGCGTGCACGACGCGAACCGGTACCTGCACTCCGATCGTTATTACCTTTGCGACCAGCAGTCTCGCGGCGGGCACTTACACCGAATTTGTTACCGTCACCGATCCGAATGCAGTGGATACGCCGGTGGATATTTCGGTAACAGTTACCGTGGCCGGAGTACCCGATTCGGTCACTCTTTACGCAACGCCGCGCGGTGGAACCCGGCCGACGGTTTTAGGGCCCGTGTATGTTTCATCGAATGTTACAGGCACGCCCACGACGCAGACCGGAGGGGGTTGGCTATCCTTTGGCGCCGGCAGCGCGTCCAGCGTCAATTTCCTTCTGCCTTACAACATTCAGGCTGCCGTGCAGACAAGTCAGGCGCCCGGAACTTACCAGGGGT
>DASXIK010000213.1:0-5741 GCA_036498025.1 Chthoniobacterales bacterium | reverse complement strand
AAGCACCTTTCGATGGCTCTCGCCCTGGCCGGCGGCCTTCTTCTGACCGCTTGCGCCGATCCGCTGGAGCAACGCACCACCGGAGAAGTGGAAGGACAACTCGAGCGCGGCGTTACCGGGCAGGGGCAGATCGGCCCGATCAATCGGCCCCCGGGCGACCAGGCCAGTGAACATGCCGTTCCGCAGGATCATCCCTAGGAAAACGTGAAGACCACTGCTCCCGCGAAACACTCGAAGATTCTCATCCTCGATTTCGGGTCGCAGTACACCCAGGTGATCGCCCGGCGCATCCGGGAGTTGCAGGTTTATTCCGAAATTGTCCCATTCAACATCTCCGCGGCGGACGTGACCGCTCGCGGGCCCGACGGAATTATCCTCTCCGGCGGGCCGGCCAGTGTTTACGACAACAATGCGCCGGCCATCGACCCCGGGATTTTTTCGTTAGGCGTTCCCGTTCTTGGAATTTGCTACGGGCTCATGCTCATGGCGCATCACCTCGGCGGCAGCGTGGCCTTCAGCGGCCGCCGCGAGTATGGCGCGGGTCTGTTGGAAGTAACCGACGGCTCCGCCCTTTTCGAGGGACTGGGCCGGCAGCTCGACGTTTGGAACAGCCACGGCGATGAAGTGACCGGCCTGCCCAAGGGCTTTCGCGTGGCCGCAAAGACGGCCGGCTCACCCTTTGCCGCGGTGGAAGATCCGGAGCGAAAACTTTACGGGCTTCAGTTTCATCCCGAAGTGGCGCACACACCGCGCGGGAAGCAGATCCTGGAGAATTTTGTCTATCATATCTGCCACTGCACCATGGATTGGACGATGGGCTCGTTCATTGACGAGGCGTGCGAGCGCGTGCGCCACCAGGTCGGCGACGCCAAGGTCGTCCTGGGGTTGAGCGGCGGGGTGGATTCCTCGGTCACGGCAGCCCTCCTGCATAAGGCCATCGGCGACCAGTTAACCTGCATCTTCGTGAACAACGGATTACTCCGCCTGCGCGAGGAAGAAATGGTGCAGCGCGTCTTCGGCGAGAATTTTCATGTGCGCCTGAAATATGTCGACGCCACCGAGCGCTTTCTCTCCAAACTTCGCGGGGTTATCGACCCCGAACAAAAGAGGAAGATCATTGGCAACGAATTCATCGAGGTCTTCCTGCACGCCACCCAGGAATTGCTGGCGGAAGACAAGCAGAATGGATCGGGCGAGCAAGGCGGCTACCGCTTTCTCGCCCAGGGCACGCTTTATCCGGATGTGATTGAAAGCGTGGCCATCGGAGGTAATCCGGCGCATGTGATCAAGAGCCATCACAACGTCGGCGGGCTTCCGGAAAAAATGCATTTCGAGCTGGTCGAGCCGGTGCGCGAGTTGTTCAAGGACGAAGTGCGCCAGGCGGGTCTGCAACTCGGCCTCCCCAAAGAGGTGGTTTATCGCCAGCCTTTCCCCGGGCCGGGCCTGGCCGTGCGCATCCTCGGCGAGGTCACCCCCGAGCGGCTCTCCATCCTGCGCGCGGCCGACACCATCGTCGAAAGCGAAATGGAAGCGGCCGATTGGTATTACAAAGTCTGGCAGTCGTTCGCCGTCCTCCTCCCGGTGCAGAGCGTGGGCGTGATGGGCGACCAGCGGACCTACGAAAACACCGTCGCCCTGCGCATTGTCGAAAGCCTGGACGGCATGACCGCCGACTGGGTGCGCTTGCCTAACGAGATTCTGGCCCGCATCTCCAATCGCATCTGCAACGAGGTAAAAGGCGTGAATCGCGTGGTTTACGATATTTCGAGCAAGCCGCCGAGCACGATCGAGTGGGAGTGAGGAAATTTTCGATTTCAGATTTTAGATTGCCGATTTAATGGCGCGACCTCGGCAGGCGGGGATTAACGATCTTTCGATGGCGGTGCGACCAATAGTAATTTGTTGTCCATCAGTCACCTGCCCTGATATGGCTTGGCCGTTGTGAACGCCGAGCAGAGCCGTCTCCAGGAGAACGCCCACCCAGATCAGCCGTGGTATCTCTGGGGACCGTACCTGGCCGAGCGCGCCTGGGGCACGGTGCGCGAGGATTATAGCGCTAACGGCGACGCCTGGAATTACTTCCCGCACGATCACGCGCGCTCCCGCGTTTATCGCTGGAATGAAGATGGCATCGGCGGTTTATCCGACCGCAAGCAGCGGCTCTGCTTTGCCTTCGCTTTCTGGAATGAGCGCGACCCCATTCTCAAAGAACGGTTCTTCGGATTGACCGGCCCACAGGGCAACCACGGCGAAGACGTGAAGGAGATCTATTGGTACAACGACAGCACTCCGACGCACAGCATGATGCGCATGGTTTATCGTTATCCCCAGGCCGCTTTCCCTTACGAGCAATTGATCCATGAGAACGGGAACCGCTCGAAAATGATGGGCGAATTCGAGCTCTGGGACACGGGCGTGCTGGCCGACGATCGCTTTTTTGACATCGAGATCGAGTACGCCAAGGCCACCCCCCATGATATTCTCATCCGCGCGAACGTGACCAATTGCGGATTTGAGCCGGCGGTCCTGCACATCCTCCCGACCCTGTGGTTTCGGAATACCTGGAGCTGGGGCCGCGACAACTACAAGCCGGCCATGCAGGAAGGTTTGAGCGAGGACCCAAAAGTCGCCACCATCACCGCCAGCCATCGATTGCTCGGCGACTATCGGCTCTCCTGCGAAGGGCCGGATCGACTACTTTTCACTGAGAACGAGACCAATGGCGAGCGGCTCTGGGGCACGCCTAATCCCTCGCCGTTCGTCAAGGATTCGATCAACGATTTCGTGGTTCACGGCCAGTTCGAGCGCGTCAACCCAAATCGGGTGGGCACGAAGGCGGCCGCGCATTACCGCCTGGTCATCGGCCCGCAGAAAGCCGCTTCCATCCGCCTGCGCCTGCGACGGCAGGAAAACGATTCCACCGATCTCGCCCCTTTTTTCGATTTCGATCAGATCGTGGTGCGGCGTTCCATGGAAGCGGACGCCTTTTATGCCGAGATCTCGCCCGAGAGCCTCAGTCCGGAACATCGCGCCATCCAGCGCGAAGCCTTGGCTGGAATGTTATGGAGCAAGCAGTTCTATCACTACATCATTGAACAATGGCTGGAGGGCGATCCGGGCCAGCCGACCCCGCCGGCCGAGCGCCTAACCGGTCGCAACTCCGACTGGCGGCATTTGTACAACGAGCGCATCATGTCCATGCCGGACAAGTGGGAGTACCCCTGGTACGCCTCGTGGGACCTAGCCTTCCATTGTCTTCCGCTGGCCCTGGTCGATCCCCAGTTTGCCAAGAAGCAGCTCGACATCATCGTGCGGGAATGGTTCCAGCATCCTAACGGGCAGGTGCCGGCCTACGAATGGAATTTCAGCGACGTCAATCCGCCGGTCATCGCCTGGGCGGCCGCCCGCGTGTACCAGATCGAGCGCAAACAGACCGGCCGGGGCGATCGCGCTTTCCTGGAAACAATTTTCCACAAGATGCTTATCTGCTTCACCTGGTGGGTCAATCGCAAGGATTCCGAGGGCAACAACATTTTCCAGGGCGGCTTCCTCGGCCTCGACAATATCGGTGTCTTCGATCGCAACACTCAGTTCGCCGACGGCACCCGCCTCGAGCAAAGCGACGGCACCAGCTGGATGGGAATGTTCTCCCTCAATCTCATGCGCATGGCCCTGGAGTTGGCGCGCGAAAATCCGGTCTACGAAAACATCGCCACAAAATTCTTCGAGCACTTTCTCGCGATCGCCGGGGCCATGAACAATCTTGGTGGCAAGGGCGTCGGTCTGTGGGACGAAGAAGACGAGTTCTATTACGATGTTCTGCATACGCCCGGCGGGCGTTTTCTCCCGTTGCGGGTCCGCTCGCTCGTGGGTCTCATGCCCCTGCTCGCCGTGGAAACGATCGAGCCCGAGCTGCTCGAACGCATGCCCAGTTTCAAGGAGCGACTGGAGTGGTACCTAACGAATCGCCCGGACCTGGCCAGCCTGGTTTCGCGCTGGCAGGAGCCGGGAACGGGAGCCCGCCGGCTGGTCTCGCTGACCCGCGGCCATCGCATGAAATGTTTGCTCCGCCGCATGCTCGATCCCGAGGAACTCCTGAGCCCCTATGGCGTGCGTTCCGTGAGCAAATATCACAAGGACCATCCCTATGTTCTGAACGTCCGCGGCGAAGACAAAGTGGTGCGCTACGAGCCGGCCGAATCGCAGACCGGCCTTTTCGGAGGCAACTCCAACTGGCGCGGCCCGGTCTGGTTTCCCATCAACTATCTGCTCATCGAGTCGCTCCAAAAATTTCACTATTATTATGGCGACGACTTCAAAGTAGAGTGTCCCACCGGCTCGGGGCAATTCATGACCCTGCAGCAGGTGGCTAACGAACTCTCCAATCGTTTGATTCGCATCTGGCTGCGCGACAAGGATGGCAAACGGCCTTTCGCCTCCGGCGGAATCCTCGACGACCCGCGCGATCGGCACCGCTATTGGTTCCACGAATATTTCCATGGCGACACCGGCGCCGGCCTGGGCGCGTCCCATCAAACCGGCTGGACCGGTCTGATCGCCAAACTCATCATGCAACAGGGCGACTTCGGCACGATCAAGCGCGATCCCTTCAGCGATCTGTGAAAAAGGGACAAGCTTTTGCCTTGCGCCTATCTGTTAGGGCACTAGCAACTCTTCGTCGCAGTGGACGCTGCTGTTGCCGTTGATCGTTAGCGTTTTGCCGAACAGCCCACCGGACAGCGCCCCGCCACCTCCGACGGCGACGTCGCGCTCGGGCGCAGTGATAGTACCGGCAAGATTCCCGAACCCCGAAATATTTACCTTGCCTGTTCCAACCGCGATGAAAGAAAGATTGGCGGAACTTCCACTCCCGTTCCGGTAACAGTCGCCGCATGTTGTGATGTCCTTGTCTACAATCCAGGCGGCATGCACTGCAGGATCCTGCAGGATTCTGCTGCCGCCTGATGCGTTGAATTTTCCGGTGACCCAGAATTCGATATATCCCCCGCCGCCAGCGGACGGGACGATATTCACTGGAGTGCCACCGGAAACATTGTAGTCCCCGCTAATCTTAATTCGGGTGGGACTAGTGGATGAGCCGGCGACGAACGTTTTCACAGTTGCCGCGGCAGAGCCGGTGTAGGTGGCGTCCGGAATCCAGGTCGGATTCGACGCCCAAGGAATCGTGCTCGTATAGGGTGTCGCAATGATGCCTTCCACGCGGGTCGTATTTCTAGGGGCAAGCGCGCCGCTGTAAAAGAGGTCGCCGAAAACCACGGCATTCCGGAGATCCGAGCCCGTGTTGTTGAGCACGCCGACATTGCCGTGGTGCTGGAACTTCGCCGGGTCGTAGAGACCATTGGTTGACTTTGCCGGGTCGCTCGAGTCGAAACTATCGATGAACGAGGTACTGCTCATGGAAATCGAGTTGGCCAGCGAAACCAAAGGCTGGCTTAAACCGCTCTGAGCGCTGGCATTATGGGCAAAGCCAAAAAGGGCGATCGCGAGAATTGTCGCAAGGAACAAACGTCCTTTACTATAACTATCGGTAAATATCATAGGCCACCGGATCGAGCAGTCAGTGTGCCGATCTGGCTGATTTGTTCCGACTAGGGCGACGCGTTGAATGCGCTCCACGCCGGTCGCGCGTTTCCCTCGACATCAAAAAGTGCGAACGCTTTCCACATCCCCTCGCCATACCATTCCGGGCTCCAGTAGAAAGCTCCGGCGATCTTCGGATT
>DASXIK010000212.1:0-6010 GCA_036498025.1 Chthoniobacterales bacterium | reverse complement strand
CCGCCGGATCATCCACGCGAAGACGATTAGCAGAACGCTCCAGGGCGCGAACTTGTACAGGAGATGGGGGAGGGAAAAATAGAGCGGTTGCGGACGGTGAATGGTTTCACCGAAGCGGCCGATGAATTCGCGCACGACCACCTGATCATAGAAGCCGGGGACAAAACGAATACCGGCAATCGCCCAGACGAGAAAAACGGCGAGCGAGGCGAGCCAGGGCCACCAGCGGAAACAGGCGGAAGGCACGTCCGTCCGACGGCGCCACCATTCGAACACCAGAATCCCGGGGAGCAGGAAGCCGCAGACAATCGGGCCCTTGATCAACATGCCGGCCGTGAGCAGGGCGAAAATCCAGACCCGATCCCGCGTCTCCCAGGACTTTTTTGATTCAAGGTGCTGAAATATGGAAAGGCCGGTGAGAAAGAGAACGAGCGCGAGCGGCATGTCGGTCCGCACAAGCGTGGCCAGCCGGGGGGTCAGGAGATTGAGCGTGAAAGCGCCGAACGCGACAAGGCCGGGAACCGGGCCATAGGCGGACGCGGCCGCGCGCCAGAGGCAGAGCGAAAGCGCGACCGCCGCCGCCAGCGAGGGCAGCCGCCAGGCCAGGTCCCACGAGCGCGTGATTTCATAAAGGCCGGCGGAGACCCAGCCGACCAACGGCGGCTTGGTGGCCACGCGTTCTCGCGGGGTATGCTGAAACAGCCAGTGACCCTGCTTCACCATTTCAAAGGAAGTGAAGGCCTGCTTCGCCTGGTCATAGTCATCGAGGTGCCAGGGCAAATTGGTGACCGCGAAAAGCAGCAACGCGACCGCTCCAACAATCCAGAGAACGCTTTTTTGCCTAACGAACCTCTCCGGTTGAACCGTGTCCATGATCGCGCGACTATTCGCGCCAAAGAACCGCGCGCACGGGCGCGCCGTCGCCGCCGGCAATCTTCAGTGGAAACGCGGCAAAGTTGTAGAGGCCGGCGGAAATTTCTCGGAGATCAAGAGATTCCATGATCCAGATCCCGACCTGCCCGAGCGCGTGGTGGTTCGCCAGGACTTTGGCATCGATCGGATCGACTGAGGGAACGTCGATCCCAAGCAACTTGACACCCCGCTCCCCCAGCCACGCGGCCACCCCCGGAGTAATTACGGGAATCCAGGACGGGAAGACGGTGGAATCCAGCCAGATGCCGGTCTTCACCAAAAGGCGCGAAGCCGCGCGAATCGCCTCCTCGTTAGGGAGCAAATCAGCCACTTCGATCAATTGCTTGTCCTTCTCGGAAAATTCCCCGGCCAAATCAACCACGGCGGCCTGGCCCACATAGGTCCCGAGCGGCGCCTGCTCGATCGTCGGCCCGTCGTTATCGAAATGAAAAACGGCGTCAGCGTGGGTTCCGTTGTGCACACTCAGGCTGATCGACCCGAGATTGACCACCTCGCCCGACGGGATTTTGCGGATCAACTGAAAATTGAACGGCGTGTCGCCCGGCCAGGGAGCGAGGTCGTTCGTCAGGGGTCGCGAGATGTCCCAGATTTTCATACGATCGATGCATAAATCAAAGACCGGATCATGCAAAGCATTGAACCATTTGTCCGGCGACTCATTTCGTGACGGCTTTCAGGTCATCCGCGATGGCGGCGGCAGCCCGCGCGCTGGCACCTCCCTCGCCCAGGCTGCTAATGATCTGATCAAAACTGGCGATCATCTCCGCCCGCGCCGACGGATCGTCGAGCAATCGGCCAACGGCTGCGGCCAGGGCCGGCGGCCGGGCCTCGTGCTGGATGAACTCCGGGACCACCGCGCGATTGGCCAGGACGTTCGGCATTCCGAGGTAATCGACTTTTACCACCAGCCGCCCGGGCAGGTAAGTCACCCACGACACCTTGTAAATCAGCACAAAGGGCAGGCGGAAATAGGCCGCCTCCAGGGTGGCGCTCCCGGAGGCGACGATTCCCGCAAAAGCGCGCTGCATGGTCATGGCGGCCCTGCCTACCGTGATCTCAAAGAGCGGGCGCTCGTTAGGGGAAAACAGCAGCTCCTCCTCCAACTCGCGCGCCAGCTCGACCGAAGCCGCCGCCACCTCGAAACGAAGCTGCGGCCGGGCCCGGCGCAGTTCTCGCGCGGTCTCGAGCATGACCGGAAATATTTTTCGGATTTCGCGACGACGGCTGCCGGGAAACAGGGCCACCAGGTTGGGATCGCGCTCGGTTTGGACTCGTTGCGCCTCCAACCGCTCGTGCAACGGATGCCCCACAAAAATCGTGCGCAGCCCGGATCTATTATAGAGGTCGGCCTCAAACGGAAAGATGCAGAGCATCAAATCCAGCCACCGCGCCATCTGCTTGATGCGGCCCCGATTCCAGGCCCACACCTGCGGACTGATATAATAAAGAACGCGCGGCCGATGCTCCTTCTTTCGCAGGGCCCGGGCCAGCCGCAGATTGAATCCCGGATAATCAATCAAAACGACCGCTTCGGGCCGGCTGTTTTCGATTTCCTGAAGCGTCTGCTGAAATTGCCTCCGAAAATAACTGTAGTTCTTGATCACGTCCCAGAGGCCGACCACAGCCGCCTGGTCGATCCAATCGTGGAAGCCTCCGCCTGCGATTGCCTTCATCTGCGGTCCGCCCCGTCCGGTGAACTGCAGATCCGGCACAATCTCGCGCAGGGAGCGCAGGAGAG
Source organism: Chthoniobacterales bacterium (assembly GCA_036498025.1). Lineage (GTDB taxonomy): Bacteria > Verrucomicrobiota > Verrucomicrobiia > Chthoniobacterales > UBA10450 > JBBRDU01. The sequence goes on along the minus strand of DASXIK010000212.1, from coordinate 3,339 downwards.
CCGCACCGTGGTTATCGCCGCTGGCTTCTCCGGCGACGAAGTAGATCGTCTTAGGCACTCGCGGCGATTCGCTTGGTGATTTCGACCGCCAACTCAAGCGCGGCCGTGGCCTGAAACCCGGAAACACGCGGCGCCAGCCCGGTGCTGGCGCATTCAATGAAAGAGAGAAGCTGGCGCTTCAACGGCTCCCCTCTCTCGATCTGCACCTTGTCGCGCTTGATCCGGCCGTCCTCTCTCCGGTAAATTTCGCCGCTTTGGTTTTGATAATCGAGCGAGAGATAAGCGTCTGCCTGAAACACGCGGATCTTGCGCATCCTCTCCGGGCTGATGCGGCTGGAGGTGACGTTGGCTACGCAACCGTTTTCAAATCGAATCCGGGCGTTGGCAATATCTTCGCCTTTGCTCAGCACGGGCACGCCGACGGCGTCGATCGTTTGCACGGGCGAGCGCACCAGGTGCAGGATGATCTCGAGATCATGAATCATGAGGTCGAGCACGACTCCGATGTCGGTGCTGCGATCGGGATATGGCGACAGACGATGCGCTTCAATAAAACGCGGATGCGTCAGCCGGGCTTCCAACGCCCCCAGCACTGGGTTGAAACGTTCCACGTGACCCACCTGCAGGATCAACTGCTTGCGGGCGGCCAGCTCGGCCAATTCGCTCGCGTCTTTCGTGGTCTCGGTAATCGGCTTTTCGATGAGCAAATGTTTGCCGCGAGAGAGAAGCGCGTGCGCCACCTGATGATGCGTGCTCGTCGGAGTGGCGATGGAGGCCGCGTCGACCAGCTCAATGAACTCGTCCAAGGAAGCGGCCGCCGTCACGCCGTACTTGCGCGCGATAGCATGAGCCCGCGAGGCGTCGAGATCATAAATGGCGGTGAACTTGGCCGACGGCAGTTCCGCATAGAGCCGCGCGTGATTCGACCCGATGTGGCCGACACCGGCTACGCCTACCCGCAGGGTCTTGGGAGTTGAAGATTCTTCCATTTGCATGACAGCCGCCGCCGCACTCAACGGCAATGGCAGATTAAACGCAAATCAGTGCACCCGGAGCGAGCGCCATTTTAGGCGTGCAGTTTGCCTTTTCTTTTAAGGCGGTATGCGCAATCGTCTGCTCGTGGCCAAGACCGCCTCTCGCCTGCAGGTTCAGAAGACCTATAAACTTTTCATCGGCGGAAAGTTCGTGCGCGGAGAAAACGGCCGGGTCCTCGCCGCTCAAGGGAGTAACGGCAAGGTCCTGGCAAATTTCTGCCGCGCCTCGAAAAAGGATTTTCGCGACGCCGCCGTCGCTGCCCGGAACGCCTTTGGGAATTGGTCCAAGCAGAGCGCCTATTTGCGCGGCCAAATTCTTTATCGCGCGGCGGAGATGCTGGAAATGCGCCGCACCGAGCTGCAGCAGGAACTGACCCGTACAAATGGCGCGCGCGGTTCCGCGGCCGCGGCTGAGACCACCGCCACGATCGATCGCCTGGTGCATTACGCCGGCTGGACCGACAAGTTCAGCCAGGTTTTCGGCTCGGTAAATCCGGTGGCCAGTTCCCATTTCAATTTCACCACCCCCGAGCCGACGGGCGTTGTCGTGGTCGTTTGTCCCGATGAGCCGCCCTTGCTCGCGCTGATTTCGCTGGTGGCCCCGGTCATTCTCAGCGGCAATTGCGCGATCGTGCTGGCTTCACCGACACAAGCCCTGGCCGCGCTCACCTTTTCCGAGATCATCGCCACCAGCGATCTTCCCGGCGGCGTGGTCAACGTGCTCGCGGGCGACCGCGCCGAGCTGGCGCCGCATTTCGCCAGCCACATGGAGGTCAACGCCATTGTGGACGCGAGCGGCGACGACAAGATCGCCCGTGAACTGCAGCGCGGCGGTGAGTTCAACGTCAAGCGCTACGTGCGCCGGGACCTTTCGCCGGCGCAGTGGCGTGGTACGGAGGCTGAGAATCCGTATTGGATTCTCGACACCGTAGAGATGAAGACTGCCTGGCACCCGATCGGGCTCTAAGCGGGCGGGGAGAGAATGGAGTGTTGGAGTCATGGAGTAATGGAGTAGTGCAAAAGACGGGAACAGATTTCTCCATTACTCCAATACTCCGCTGTCCCCGTTAGCCGCATGCGCGCGCTTGTTCTCGTGCTGGACAGCGTGGGCGTCGGGCATGCCGCCGACGCGGGCAAATACGGCGATGAAGGAGCCAACACGCTCGGGCATATCCTGGCACAATCGCCGGAGTTGACCCTGCCCAACCTGGGCAATCTCGGCCTGGGCGAATTGCTTGGCCGGCCTGATGTGTCCCGCCGCCCGTATCTGGCCAGCTTCGGCAAAATGCAGGAGCGCTCTGCGGGAAAAGACACCACTACCGGCCACTGGGAGCTGGCCGGCGTTATTCTCGATGTTCCCTTTGCGGTTTATGAGCGTTTTCCTCCCGAACTCGTTAGGGCAATTGAGCACCGGGCCGGCGTCGAGTTTATCGGCAACTACGCCCGCAGCGGCACCACCATTCTCGACGAGCTGGGCGCGGAACATCTCCGCACCGGTTGCCCGATTTTATACACCTCGGCCGACTCCGTCCTGCAGATCGCGGCGCACGAGGCGGTCATCCCCGTTTCCCGGCTCTATCAGATCTGCGAGGTGGCGCGCGAGATAAGCAACGATTACCGCATCGGCCGCGTGATCGCCCGGCCCTTCGACGGCGAAATCGGCCACTTCCGCCGGACCGCGCGACGGCACGATTATTCCATGAGGCCGCCGCGCACCGTCCTACACGCCATCCAGGAAACCGGGGTGCCGGTCATCGGGATCGGCAAAATCAACGACATCTTCGCGGGCGAAGGCATTAGCGAATCGCACCCGACTGCATCCAATGGCGAAGGCATGGCGAAAATGGACGAGCTCTGGGAAAAGATGGCGCATGGCCTAATCTTGGTGAACCTGGTGGACTTCGACATGGTCCACGGTCACCGCCGCGATGTGCCCGGCTACGCTCGCTCGCTGGCGGAATTCGATGAGTGGCTCGGTCGTTTTGTGACCAAAGTTTCGCCCGACGATCTTTTCATCATTACGGCTGATCACGGAAATGATCCCACGTTTCGCGGAACCGACCACACGCGTGAGCAGGTTCCGTTGCTCGTTATGCACAACCGGGAATCACGCGATCTCGGCGTTCGTTCCACTTTTGCCGATGTGGCCGCTTCGCTGAACGAGTTCTTTCAGTTGCCCCAACTATGGAGCGCCGGAATTTCCTTTCTCGATACCATGGCGGCTTAAGACGATCATTTCGGAATGCGACGCACGGCTAACAATTTCCAGGGAGCGCACGCGCCCTCGCGTGCTGGCGATGGCGCC
>DASXIK010000211.1:0-5865 GCA_036498025.1 Chthoniobacterales bacterium | reverse complement strand
TTATCCCGTGGCCGTTGAATTCCGCCATCGCGACTGGGCCGCCGACGACCGGCTGGAGGCGACCCGGGAATTCCTGCGCAAGCACGCCGCCGCTTTCGTTAATGTGGACGCTCCGCGAGGGGAGCATTTCACCATGATGCCATCGGAACTCGATGAAGTGACCACTCCCGCGATCGCTTACCTGCGCCTGCATGGCCGGGACGCGAAGGCCTACACCACGGGGAAAACGGTGGCCGCGCGTTTCAATTACGATTACGCGGATGCGGAAGTGGAGGAAGTAGCCGAGCGCGCGGAGCGGCTAGCCAGGCGAGCCCGGGAAGTGCACGTGGTCTTCAACAACAACGCGCTCGATTACGCGCCCCGGGCGGCCGCCCGCCTGCGCAAGGCTCTCGGGCAGATCGTGGCCACACCGCCCGAGACACTGGAGTTATTCTAGTTTAATCTACCGGCGATGGACGGACCCGAGACAGTGACGCCTGCACCCACGCGTTACGGGCCGCGTCTCCCGCGGTCGCTCTCGAATTTCAAGCACTGGCTGGCGGAGCATCACATGACGCTCATGGCCATCAGGGATACGCCGCACTCGATTGCGCTCGGCTCCGCCATCGGGATATTTTTTGGGTTCACCCCGCTTTACCCGACGAAGACGTTGCTTTCCATCGTGGCGGCCTGGATTTGCCGGTGCAACAAGGTGGCGGCGGCCATTGCCGTGACTTTGCACGATGTCCTGATCTTCGCGATGCCGGCGATTTATTTTGGAGAATACAAGCTGGGGTGCTGGGTCCTGCGCCGGCCGACCCCGGCCCATATTCATCTGCGGATCGGAGTTCGAGATTACGTGAATTGGCACCTGTTTTCGCACGTCATCTGGCCGGCATTGGTGGGCTCCCTCTTTCTGGCTATTCCGTCGGCCGTGGCCGCTTACCTCCTGATGCGCCTGCTGGTCAGCCGTTCCCGGAGCTGCGCCGAGGCCAGCTGAGCGGGCCCGTTTTTCTCCCCGCAACGGCACGAGAGTTGCAGCTTAGAAGCGCCGATGGTTTGTCCTTGCCCAGAGTGGGCAGGCGAATCGCGGCTTACTTAACTATATGAAATCCTTCTTCGCCATTCTCTCCGGGCTGCTCCTTTGCTCCTGTGCCGACATGTATGTGACCAAGACCGATGTATCCACGCCTGGCGGCGGCTCCGGTGCTGCCATCGACGCCAAAGATTATAAGTCGACAGCGGTGCACGTGACCACGAACTGCGGGGTGGGCGCGGCCAATCCGCGCGCGATTTATATTCGGCCATTCTGCATCGACGCGGCCGTGTTTGAAGGCGACCAGGCCAATTCCGAGGGCGAAATGCCAATTCGGAAAGCCCTTGCACCGGTGGAGCTTGCCGAAGATTTAAAGCAGGAACTGGAAAAGATCGCTCCGTCCCGCATTATCAACGACGGCGAAACACCCCGGATCGGCTGGCTGGTGGAAGGCAATTTTCAGCGGGTCGATGGTGGTAGTCCCTTGGGTCGCTTCTTTTTGGGAACCTTCGGAGAGGGCCGCTCGTTCCTGGCCCTGCACGTGCGCGTGACTGATGTCCACCGCGGCGAGGTAGTCTACGAATTCGACATGGCGGGCGGCAGCAATGAACAGGGCAGGTTTGGAACCTTGCGCGCCAGCGGCCTGGGCAAAGCGATTCACTTCGATCTGCGCAACGCCGCCGAGCGCATTTATGTGACGCTGAGCACGAATCCTTACCGGTACGCCCAGCGTGCCGACGGGGTTCTGCACTAAGCGGGAAACGGTTTGCCGAACACGGCAATAGGGCGCCGCTAGCCAGGCATGGAGCCTGGAGAGGTTGTTTAGGTTTTTTGGGGGATTTTGAAGCAAACGCTCAACGCCCAACGTCCCACGCTCAACGTCCAAGTCAGAAGCGCGCGGGCACGGCGACCCCGCCTTCGCGTTGCTACGGCGGGCAGGCTGAGCGCCGTGGCTACAGTGGGAAGCAGCGGAAGCGTTTAGGCGGCGGGAGATCCCTCTTGTCGAATCCGCCTCCGCGGTTTCGGGTTGCCAATCGGAGGGCGGCGCTTAAGGTGCTGCCGTTCTCACCCGACCGTGATTTTTCTACGCCGATTTTCCCTGTTTCTCGCCGTGTTCGTTACGATGACGACGGCGCATTTCGCGGAGGCGGCGCAGGCCTATATCATCGCCGACTCCGAGACTGGATACATCTTGCAGGAAGTGGAAGGGACGCAAAAGCGGCAGGTTGGAAGCCTGACCAAAATTGCGACCGCGGCAGTGGTTCTGGATTGGGCGGAGCGCAAGTCGGGTAATCTCGCCCAGATGGCGACCATTCCACAGGAGGCGTTCGTCGGGGTGAGGGAGAATCGCCTTGGCTTTCAGCCCGGCGACCGCATCGAACTGCGCGATCTGCTCTACGCGGCCCTGGTGCAGTCGGACAACATCGCGGCCTACACGCTGGCGGCCCACGTCGGCGCCCAGTTGCCGGCGCCGGTGCCGGCCGGTTCAAAGAAACTTTCTTCAGCCGATATTTTTGTCAGCCAGATGAATGCGCTGGCCAAGCAGCTGAGGATGGAACGGACCCGCTTTGTCAATCCGCACGGCATCGATGAAAACGTCCGTCCGATGCCTTTTTCCACGGCCGAAGACATGGCTCGTCTGGCTCGTTATGCCATGAACAAAGCGAGCTTCCGGTTCTACGTTTCCCAGAAAGAGCGGCTCATCTCCTTTGATCACTTCGGCCACAAAGAGAACCGCATGCTGCGCAATACGAACGAGCTTTTGGGGCGCAACGGCGTAGACGGCGTGAAGACCGGGCAGACTGCCCGGGCAGGCGATTGCCTGGCACTCTCGGCCAATCGCGAAGCGGAAGTCATTCAGCAAGGACAGAATACCACGATCAATCGGCGCCACTTGATTATCGTTTTGCTCGGCAGCACCAACCGTTTTGGCGAAGGCGAGGGGCTCTTGCGCCTGGGCTGGCAGCTTTACGATCAATGGGTGGCCGGCGGGCGCATGGTGGATCCGCTGAAAGTGCTTTAACCATTCTTTCGCTGAGAACATGAAGCCGCGCATTGGAGTCCTAACCAGTGGAGGCGACTGCCCCGGCCTGAATGCGGTGCTGCGCGGAGTCGTGCTCGCGGCCGAGAAACTGGGCTGGGTAGTGGTCGGGTTTAAGGATGGTTTCGAAGGCCTGCTCCCGCCAGGCGATCACGTGATTCTCGACCGGCACAGCACTGATGGGATCATGGCGCTGGGGGGCACGATCATTGGCACGACGAACCGCGGCCATTTCATTGCCAAAGTCGGGGCCGGAGAGCGCACCGTGGTGGCCGCAGACGTCATCGACAAGGCGAAGGGGGTGATGAACGGGCTTGGCGTGAGTGCGCTCATCATCGTGGGCGGCGACGGTTCCATGACGACCGCTCTGCAATTGCAGGAAAATGGCATCAACTGCATTGGTGTTCCCAAAACCATCGATAACGATTTGGAAGCCACGGCCATGACGTTCGGATTCGATTCCGCCGTGGCCGCGGTCATGGATGCGCTGGATCGATTGCACACCACAGCGACGAGCCATAAACGCGTGATGGTGGTGGAAGTGATGGGCCGGCATGCCGGCTGGATTGCGTTGCACGGCGGACTGGCCGGCGGCGCGGACGTGATTCTCATTCCGGAAATTCCCTTTGATTACGAGCACATCTCCAATGCCATCAGAACGCGGGATGCGGCGGGCGATCTGAGTTCTCTGGTGGTCGTGGCGGAAGGCGCCAAGCCGAAGGATGGCCAGCAGGTTAAGCGCGATATCGAAGGCGGCGAGTTTCGCCTTGGGGGGATTGGGGACATCGTGACGCGGGAGATTGCGCATCGGACCGGGAAAGAAACGCGCTGCTGCGTCCTGGGGCATTTGCAGCGAGGCGGCGCGCCCACCACGCTCGATCGGATCCTGGGAACGCGTTTTGGCGTGAAGGCCGTGCAATTAGCTAACGAAGGACATTTCGGAACCATGGTCAGCTACCAGAACTACCAGATGTTGCACGTGCCCATCGCCGACGCGGTTAATCGGCTGCGCCTGGTGCCGCCGAACGGCGAGATGGTGCAGACGGCGCGCGACGTGGAAATTTGCTTTGGCGACTGAAGCTCCAAACTCCAACATCCAAGCTCCATAGAAGCTCCAATCTTCAAATCACAAAGCAGGCTGGCGCTGACGTTGGAGGTTGAAGTTTGAAGCTTTTGAAATGACGGATCGGCGAAGGATTGCCATCAAACTTCAACCATCGAACATCAAACATCCGTGAAAATCGTCCTCGCATACTCCGGCGGCCTCGACACCTCCGTCATCCTCCGCTGGGTGAAGGACAATTACGACGCGGAGATCATCGCCTTCTGCGCGGACATCGGTCAGGAAGAAGAGTTGCACGGCCTGGAAGCGAAGGCGCTGAAGACGGGCGCGTCCAAATGCTACATCGACGATCTGCGGGAGGAATTCGCCCGCGATTTTATTTTCCCCATGTTCCGGGCCGGGGCCATCTACGAGAATCAGTATTTTCTCGGAACGAGCATCGCCCGGCCGCTCATTGCCAAACGGATGGTAGAGATTGCGCGCCAGGAAGGGGCCGCCGCCATTGCCCATGGCGCCACCGGGAAGGGGAACGATCAGGTCCGCTTCGAGTTGACCGCAGCGGCGCTGGCGCCTGAGTTGAAGGTGATCGCGCCATGGCGGGAAGAACGTTTTCGCAAAGAGTTTCCCGGTCGGGCCGAGATGATCGCTTTCTGCGAGAAGCACGGGATCGCAGTCGCCGCCACGGCGAAGAAGTCGTACTCCATGGATCGAAATCTTTTGCACATCAGCTTCGAGAGCGGCGTCCTGGAAGATCCGTGGTTCGACGCCAGTGGCCCTGAGATGCGGGACATGTATAAACTAAGCGTGTCGCCAGAAGACGCGCCTAACGAGCCGGAATTCGTCGAACTGGAGTTCGAGCAGGGAAATTGCGTGGCTGTCGCCCATGGAGATGGAGGGGCGAGCTCCCGCGAGCCCGGCGCGCGCGGCGTCGCAGCATCGAAAGGCGTCGCGGGAGCTCTGCCCTCCATGCCGATGGTGAAAATGTCACCGCTCGCGGTCATGGAGACACTGAACCAGCTCGGCGGCAAACACGGCATCGGCCGCGTCGACATCGTGGAGAACCGCTCGGTTGGCATGAAGGGCCGCGGCGTTTACGAGACGCCGGGTGGCGCCATTCTCCATTTCGCCCATCGCCAAATGGAAACGCTGACCATGGATCGCGAAGTCATGCATCTGCGTGATAGCCTGATTCCGAATTACAGCACCCTGGTTTACAACGGCTTCTGGTTTTCCCCGGAACGGGAAGCGTTACAGGCCCTGGTGACAGAAACGCAGCGCGAGGTCACCGGCGTGGTTCGACTCAAGCTCTACAAGGGCAACATCATCGTGGCCGGCCGGAAAAGCCCAAAGAGCTTGTACGATCCGGCGATCGCGACCATGGAAGCCGGCGAGGCGGCGTATAATCAGAGCGACGCGACGGGATTTATTCGAATCAACGCGCTGAGACTGAAAGTGCGCGCTGCTCTCAAATCACGCGATTCGCAACCGTCATAGGGCAAGCGCTCGTTTGCGGCGACCTTGCCGCCATTTTGGCGATCACGGCTTGGCCGTGGCTTTCGCCTCGACCTGCGCGGACAAGAGGCAATAATCGGCTCGAACGAATCGGGTCTTCCCCGCCCATGTCCACTGAGATTAAGAAAGAGTTCCAGCTAGAGATCGCGCATGTCTTGTTTATGGACATCGTTGGTTATTCCAAGCTGCTCATTAACGAGCAGCGCGGGTTGCGCGATACACTCAGTCAGATTG
>DASXIK010000210.1:0-19064 GCA_036498025.1 Chthoniobacterales bacterium | reverse complement strand
TGCCAACGAATACTATACGTCCAACAATGTGACGTTTAACTGGCAGACACGCATCGGCGTTTTTAAACTGTCCGATTCGTGCACGCCGCCGCCCCAGGGCAAGCTGGCCGGGACCATCACGGCGTGCAATTCAGGCGCGCCTCTCTCCCTCGCCATGGTGCAGCTCTCCAACGGCACCTCCGTCACCACGCAGCCTGCCAACAATGGCGCCTATTCCCTCCCGCTCGCGCCGGGCAATTATACGGTCACCGTCATCGATCCCAATCGCCTTTGTAACCTGGCGGGCCCGTTCTCGGTAACGGTGAACGCCAACCAGACGACCACGCTGAACGCCTGCCTCACGGGCGTGGCCCAACCGGTGGTTGATCCCTTGGATCCGACCCTCGAGGTAGTGACCGGCGGTAACAACACCGGCATCATCGACGCCAACGAGTGCAATAACCTGACCGTCATCGCCAAAAACATTGGCTGCGCGCCGGCCGCGCACGTGGTCGGGACATTGAGCACCTCGACGCCGGGCGTCACCATCACCCAGCCAACGGCCAACTATCTCGACATGCCCATTGATGGCTCGAGCGCCAACACCACGCCATTCAAGGTGAGCACCGCTCCGGGGTTCGTTTGCGGCACTGCGATCGACTTTACCCTGACGCTTAACTTTACCGGCGGCAGCAAGTCCAGCAGCTTCAGCATCGCGACCTGCACGGAATCGGCGCCGCCTGTGCCGTTCGGCGGCACCCTGCAGACGGGTGACCTTATCCAACAGGCGCGCCTCGGTCGCAATGGTCCGGCTGGGATTAGTACCTGTGCGGGTAAGCCATGTCCGGGTCCCCTGTCATCCGGTAACCGCAGGTATGACTTGATCAACTTCGTCAACGGTCCTGTTGACGCTTGCGTGACCATTCACACCGACACCAGTTCCAACCCAGCCGTCACCCCGATTCTAACCAAGGCACACTTGGGCAGCTATGATCCGACGGACTTCTGCGTGAATTATCTGGGTGACAGCTCGCTGGTAGCCGCCACCAGCTATGACTTCTCGGTTGAGTTGCCCGCGAATGGCACGCTGGTGGTGGTGGTGGAAGATAGCGGAAACAATCCGGTGACTCCTGCGACGCCTTCCGTGCCTTACACGGGTTTGGTGAGCGGCCTCTCTGCCTTACCGGTACCCGGCCCAGGCATCTGCAAGATCGATACCGGGATCACCACCAAAGCCGGGCCCAAGACGCATGTCCAGGGCACTGTCTTCGACCGGGCTACCCTGACCACCGCGGTAGGCGGCGGACCGCCCCCGACGGGCACGATTACCTTCCGCCTCTTCGGGCCTAACCAGGCCACCTGCGGCGGCGCCCTCGCCTTCATGTCGACCGTCACGGTCAACGGCGCCGGCACCTACACCTCGGATTCATTCACTCCGACGGCTGCAGGGACCTATCGCTGGATCGCGAGCTACAGCGGCGATGCCAATTACAATCCCGTCTCGGGCTTGTGTAACGATGCCAACGAGTCGGAGGTGGTTGCGCCTATGGCTACGAGTGTAATGGGCTCCGGGACGATCGCTTCACCGTTCGGCGGCGAGGCCTCGTTCATCGTCAATGCCCACTTCAAGAACGGGGTCAGCGGAAAAGTCATCGGTAATGTCGATCTCAACGATCCCAACGCCGGGTTCCGGCTGACCCAGATTAAGGTCACCCACATGAGCTTCGTTGGAGATTGCGTGTTCATGAATGGCACGGCCAAGATCGGAAGGACCAGGGTCACGTTTGCCGTGGAGGCCTGTGATTTCGGGACCGGCCCCGGCATTGATTTCTTTGCCATCTCGATCAGTAACGGCTATTCCGCCGCGGGATTCATCGACAGCGGCGATATCAAGTTGACGCCTTGATGATCTAGCCATCGATTCCGAAACGGCCCGGGGTTCCATACCCCGGGCCGTTTTCTTTTGGTGGTAGGGACGGCGCGCTGCGCCGTCCACTCCGCGGGCCAGAATCCGCAGTCCGCGATTCCTGTCTAGAATTTCCTGCCCGCCTTCGGACGGACTCGCCGTGACGAGTTTCCCGATTCATATCTTCTCTGCAGGCCTCATCCGCGGAGTGGACGCCGCAGCGGCGGCGTCCATACCAGCGCATGGCCCTGGCGGAGCCGGTGGATCGTGCTCTCCGAGCGCGGTGCGAAAAACCGAATGGAGGGCGGAGCTCCTGCGACGCCGGGCTCGCGGAGCTCGCCCCTCCATGAGTTTGCGTCCCGCCGTTACGATGTCGGACTCCGGGCGGCCGCGGCGTCCATACCTGCAAAAAGCTACCGCCGGGCCTTGGCGATTTTCGGCGGGAGGAGCCAGAGCATCTGTCCGCTCATCTTCTCCACATCCACATTCACCAACGCCAGCCCGCCTTTGGAAAGCTTGAGGGTCGCGCCGGTCAAAGCCTGAATGACGCTGGTAAAATCCGGCTCGTGCCCCACCAGCATAACCGCCGAAGAATCATATTTGCGCAGAACTCGTTTGAGTCCGGCGCGGTCGAAGCCCGGCTTCAGCGCCGAGTCCTCGCGCAATTTCAGTTTTAGCCGGTCAGCCACGATCACAGCCGTTTGTTTGGCCCGCGGCAACGGACTGGTCACGATCTCATCAATGGCGACGTCGAGAAGCTTGAGAAAATCGGCCACTTTCTCGATCTCCTTTCTCCCGCGCCCAGTAAGCGGCCGCGCATCATCCGACTGATCCCAGTCCGGCCAATCCGCCTCACCGTGTCGGAGGAAATAAAGCTGCATTGTTTTATCCGGCCGAACTCGACGGGTAAGCGCCCGGCCTCAGGTAATCACTCGCCACTTGTGCTTCTTGGTGCCACGTTCAGTTTCCCAAAGACGCACCCCGCCAAGGTAAGCATTGCGGTTGTGACCGGCTTCCACACCTTCCGGAAAAGTCTTGAAACGCTTGGCGTTCCCGCCACCCACGACCACGTAATCGGCAATGAAAGAGCGTTTCAATTGCAGGACCGCGTGCCGGACCTCCCGTTTCCAGGCGGCTTCACCGAGCTTGGCCAGGCCGGGTTTGCCCAAAAATTTCTCAATGATGGAGCCATCACGGTAAGGGAGGTCACCTAATTCGAGGGGCAGCAGCGTTTTTCTGTAAACCAAGGCCGAACCCAATCCGGTGCCCAGCCCGAGAAAAAGCATGCGGCCGCCGTGATAACTTCCCAGCGCCTGCATGGCGGCATCATTAATCACATGGACCGGCTTGCCTAGCACCCTGGCAAAGTTGAACCCCGCCCAGCCTTTGCCCAGGTGCTTCGGGTCCCTGACGATCTCTCCGTCTTTGACCGGCGAAGGGAATCCGATGGAGATGGCGTCAAACTTCCAGCCTTTGACCGTCTGCTGTAACTTTTTGACGAACGTCTTCGGCGTCATGTGCGGGCCCGAGCTGAATTTCCGGCGCTCGCCGCGCGAGATCAGCATTTTGACCTGGGTCCCGCCGATGTCGACGACCAGAATTTTCTTCTTTTTTATTTTCACGGTTTAGGCGGGATGGCTTCAATAGGCGTGAGGCGGGCGAAGCGGGCCTTCTTCGACTGCGCCAGGCGCCTGGCCTGCTTGCGGGATCGCTGCCGGAAAAAGAGCTGGGCCTGGGAAGCTTCTTCCCCCGGACGCGGATGGAGACGCACATAAGTGCCGTCTGGCTGGAGCTCGCGCGCTTTCACCCGGTCTTTCAAGAAGGCCGGCAGAATATCGTTCACGATTTCGTCGCGCAGCCTCGGCTCTTCGATGGGGAAAGCCACTTCCACGCGTCGAATCAGATTGCGAGGCATCCAGTCCGCGCTGGAAAGGTAGAGCACGATGTCGCCAGCATTCTCAAAGTAATAAACGCGGCTGTGCTCCAGAAATCTGCCGACGATGCTGACCACGCGGATGTTTTCACTCAGGCCGGGCACGCCGGGACGCAGGCAGCAGATACCGCGCACAATCAAATCAATCTTCACCCCGGCGCACGAGGCTTCGTACAACTTCTCGATAATCTCCTGATCGACCAGGGCATTCAATTTGGCCACGATGCGGGCCGGCTTGCCGGCGAGGGCATGGTCTCGCTCTCGCTCAATCAGGGCGATGAGCCGCTTGCTCATGTCGAATGGCGCGACCATCAATTTTTCCAGCCCCGGATAGCTGGCTAGGCCGGTCAGGGTGTTGAAGACGATGGCCAATTCCTCGGTCAGTTTGGGATTGGTCGTGAACAGGCTGAAGTCGGTGTAAATCCGGGCCGTGCGCGGATGATAATTTCCTGTGCCGAGATGCACATATTGCCGAAGCCGATCGCTGTCCCGCCGCACGATGAGCAGGGCTTTGCAGTGCGTTTTCAGGCCGACCACACCGTAAACTACGTGGGCGCCCGCTTCTTCCAGCCGGCGGGCCCATTGGATATTGGCCGCCTCATCAAAGCGCGCGCGCAATTCCACCAGCGCCGTCACCTGTTTGCCGGCGGCGGCCGCCTTGATCAGCGCCTCCACGATCGGAGAATCGCCGCTGGTGCGATAGAGTGTGATCTTGAGTGCCAGAACCTGTGGATCCTCCGCGGCGGATTCAATCAGCTCGACCACCGGATCGTAGCTCTCATAGGGATGATGCAGCAGAATATCCTGCTTGCGCATGACCTCGAAAATGTTGGCATGCGGCGGCAACGCTGGATCGCGCACCGGTTGAAAGAGCCGGTCCTTCAAGCGGGCGAAGGCATCATTGGCCACCAGGGGCATGAGGTGGGTCATGGAAAGCGGCCCGTTTACCTTGTAGACGTCCGCTTCGGTTAAATCGAAAAACTCGAGGAGCAGCTCGCGAAAATCCTTCGGGCAGTCGGTCTCCACTTCCAGGCGGACGGCGTCGCCGCGGCTGGAACGGCGCAGCTCGTGCTCGATGCTGCGCAACAGATTTTCCGCTTCCTCGTCGTCCACGTAGAGATCGCTGTTACGCGTGACCCGGAAGGCGTGCACGCCGTCCAGGATCAGTCCCGGAAAAAGGTCGGCGATGTGATGTTTGATCAGTGAGGAAAGGTAGATGTAATCCCAGGGCTCATCCTCGCCTTTGCCGCGCGGCATAAGGATGAGGCGAGGAAGCACTCGCGGAACCTGAACAATGGCGTGCAGCAAATCGCCGCCGCGCTGTGTCTTGGCACGGACGAGAAGATTGTGGCTCTTATTCAGGAGCTGCGGGAAGGGATGGCTCGCGTCCACCGCCAGGGGCGTGAGCATGGGAAACACCTCCTCCCGGAAATAACGGCGAGCCCAGGCGGCGCGCTTGCTGTTCAAATGGGCCGCGCCATGGATGCGGATGCCGTTTTTCGCCAGAGCCGGGGCAATCTCCTCATTCCAGAGCGCGTATTCCTTGGCCACCAGCTCCTGGGCGATGCGCTGGATGGCGTTAAACGTCTCCGTCGGGCTTAAGCCGTCCGGCCCGACGTCGCTGGTCTCGCTTTCGATCTGCTGCTTGATGCCGGCTACGCGGATCTCGAAAAATTCATCCAGGTTGGAGCTGAAAATCGCGAGGAACTTGACGCGCTCGATGAGCGGTTGCGTGGCATCCTGAGCCTCTTCGAGCACCCGCCGGTTAAACTCGAGCCAGCTGAGCTCGCGGTTAATGAAGTTTTTCGGGTCGGAAAACTTTCCACGCGCCAGGGGCACCGACGCCTCGGGCAGTTGAATGATATTCTGCGCACCATCTGAAGACGAGGATTCAGGCTTGGTTTGCATCGCCTTACTCGGCCTAACTAATCGCCGATGCCAAAGGAGCGAGTGATGCGCTGGAGGACGCCCTTGGGCTCCGGCTTGGCCGCGGATGTGGCCGGCCAGCATTCCACGATTTCGAGAGCGAGAAAGCGGAAGAGCGTCAGGCGGGCGAACTTCAAGTCGAGCCGCAGATTCTTGGAAATCTGCTGGATGGACCGAACCCCGTTGAACTGGGACGCGAACTGGGCCTCGGCCACGGTCAGGCGCATGTCCTGCACACGCTCGAAGCCATCGCGTGTGTAAGCTGGGATGCAGCCGGGGTCGTAATTCACCCTGGTCCCGAGATCGGCGAATTGCGTCAGACGGAGCGTGGCCAGTCCCCATTGATCGACGTCGCCATCAGGGGTTACGCCGGCGGCCCAGGGTGGAACATTGGCGCTTTTTTCAAACATGAAGCGAACGCTGGGCGCCGTCCAAAGATGCGCGAAGAGCTTCTGCCCGTAATGCTGCACCAATTGTACCGATGGCTCCTGCAGGATGGCTCCGCCCTGGGCCAGCGTGATAAAGAGGGGACAGCCCGTCTCTCGTTGTTGGGCGCGCGCCTGGTTGATTTTTTCCTGGTCGACATTCACCAGGGTGATGGGCGCCTCGGAGCAGTACAGTTCCGGATCACGCGTGGTCGCCAGAACGATCTCGCCATTTTTCGTCAGCAAATCGACCGGCTCCCTGCCCCAGAAGCAGCGCAGCATGCCCGTCAGCTTTGCCTTGGCCAGCGTTTGCAAGGCCCAGTTCAGGGAGAAGAAATTGGTGTCCCCGCAAAAGTAAATTCCGCTAGTGACAGTCTCATCCGGAGCGGCGGCTGTGTCCTGTGCGCGAAAGGCCGGCCCGGCGGCCGCGGTCGCGGCGGCGAGAGGCAGCAGGTCGCCGCCGGATGGCTCCGGGGTGAACGGCTGCGTGGAGGAAGCCGGGGCCTGTCCCCACGTTTCCTGGCCGGGAGGCGCGCTCCACCATTCCTCCTCCTGAGGCACGACCGGTTGCGCGGGCTCCCTGCCCGCAAATGGACTCTCGTCGTGAAAGCTAAAATCGATCGGCGCAGCTTCGGCGGTGGTTTCGGCAGCCGGTGGGAGATCGAAGGACGGGGACTCGGGCTGGCCCGGCCGGTCCGGTGATTCTGGCATATGCTCTTCCACGGTCTTTATCAACAAATCCGAAGTAAACGGTTTATTCAAGAACCCAATCACATTGGGGCTGCCCGCCGCATCGGAGCGAAGGTCGGTCCCGAGACCCGACATATATATAACAGGGATGGCTGTGGTGGTCGCATCCTCTTTCAAGCGCCGGGTGACCTCGTCGCCTTTCATGTCCGGCAGCACGTAATCAAGCAAAATCAGTTCTGGAGGGCTGGCCTTGGCCGAGGTCAGGCTTTCCTGTGCGTTGGTGGCGGTGGTGACGTCATAGTTGGCTTCCGTCAGGATCTCTTTGACGAAGTTGAGCAGCATCAGGCTGTCATCGATCACCAGAATCTTTCGCCTGGTGGAGGATTTGGCCCGGGCCTGTTTGGCCCCGGTAACGGCGCCGTCTTCGTCGACTTTGCGCATGGCTTCCATGAGCAGGATCTGCCAGTCGAGCGTGATGCTCTGCGGCGCCGCCTCGGCGGCCACCTCTGAGATTCTTCCCCCTTTCCACGTGACGATCTCATTGAAGGCGGCCATGCCTTGTTTATTTCCGGCGGTGGCGTGCCGGACCTGGCCGTGATCGAAATAGACGCGTCCTTTTTCGTCGCTGGGCGAGGTAAACTCGATGGCCGCGGTCGCGCCGCTCATGCATTTGAGTTGGATAATGTCGGCCACATGCAAATCACTCAGGGTTCCCTGGAACTTTTCGCCTTCCGGCTTGGCCGAAGGGCGCAGGAGTGCCTGCACCAGGTCGACGAAGTCGTTATGCGGGAACGGTTTTTCCAGGAAATGGATAGCGCCGATGGCCGCGGTTTGCTCGCGCGCTGCTGCCAGATGCGCGGCCGTCAGGATAATGGCGCGGCTGTTGGGATGACTGGTGCGCAGATCATAAAGGAATTCCTGGCCGAGGTCAGGGATGGTATCCACGTCGAGCACAAACAGATCGGGCTTGCTCCGAAGAGCCAGGCCCTGCGCTTCCTCCAGGGTTCCAGCCAGATCGATCGCCGCTCCGGGAGAAGTTTCATGCAGAGCTTGCAGAATGGTGGAAGCCAGTTGCTCATCCGGCTCCAACACCAGGACTTGGCCACTGCTTGGGTTTGTCGCGTTCATGTAATGCGATGAGAAGGTCTGTGGAATGACGGTGGTGTTCCCGCCGTGGATCTGACCTTACGAAGCCCTGCTTCTCCCGTAAAGGCAAAGGATTTTATGGCGATTGGTGGAACCGCCTCTCCGACCAATGGTTCGCCGTGTCGAAGAGCGCTGCCCATATGAAAGCGACAAAGCATTTTGAGCGCCGCACCGGCACTCCTGCCTTAACATCGTGCTCGCCTCCTTCGCAAAGGCTGCGGCGCGCCAGGGGAAGCCCCAATCCACCTACTTCGCCAGAGCTTCACCCCAACTGGCCGAAGCGCGCCGCCAGGTCACGCCGGCTTGTCTTTCCCCGCTCGTTGACCGGAATCTCAGAGACGACAAAAATCCGCCTGGGCACCTGACAACCGCTTAAACGCTGGCGGCAGGATCGCAGGAGCTCGGCTTCCCCCACGTTTTCCTCTGTCACCACGCAGGCTGCCACTTCCTCATTGCGCAGAGCCGATCTGCGGCCGAATACCACCGCCTGCCGCACACCCGGCAGCGCCATTAAATGCGCCTCAACTTCCGCCGGATTCACTTTCATGCCGGCCACGTTGATCAGATCCGAAACGCGCCCGGCGATCCTCCATCCCGAACCACACCGCTCCAGGAGATCGTCTGGCACAAAAACGCCGCGACCCAGCCCGGACGCGTCCTGTTCTGGAAAATATCCGTCGGCCACAGCCGCACTGCTGACGCGCACCTGGCTCGCTGCCGCGGCGGAATCAACCCCCTCAACTTGCACGCCGTTCATGGCGGATCCGACATAACCATCCGACAAACTTTCGCCCGTGCGATCGTAACAAATTCCGCCGCACTCGGAGGAACCGTAGAACGAATGAATCGATTGTCCGAATTTTTCACGAAAACGCTCCGCCAGTGCGCCGCTCAAGGGCGCCCCCGCCGAGATGCAAAGACGCAGACTGCTTAAATCGGGCGTTTCCTCCACCGCGCAAAACGCCTGAAAGAAAACCGGCATTCCGGGAAAGACAGTCGCGCGCGTCCGGGCCAGCCCATCAAGCACGGCGCGCGGAAGGCGATCGCGACTCATGACCATGGCCACGCCGCGCGCCAGCAATGGGGTAATCAAATTACTAAACCCATACGAGTGCGAAACAGGGATGACGCCGAAGTTAAGATCATTTTCGGCGATGCCCATGGTGTCACAGATTTGATCGCAATCGGCCAGCAGCTGCTGGCTGCGAAAGCGGATGGCCCGGGGCGCGGCAGTCGTTCCCGATGTCAGTTTTAAGAGCGAGGGCCGGGGTAGGTTGCCCCACGATGGGGCCGAGGCGGCGTCGCCGAGCGGCCGAAGGTTGGCCGAGCCGTTTTCGTCCGCCGCGAGTAATCCCCGGCACCGGCAAGTCTTCATGATCGCGGCGCGTTCGCCGTCTGTGATGGTGGTTTCCAGCGCGAGAATGATGATTTCCCGGCGTAAACCGGCGATGAGCACCGCGGGCCAGGCAGGGTGGTTCCCGATTTGCACGGCCAGCACGGTTCCGGCCTGGAGGGCGGCAAATTGTTCCTCCCAGCGGGCTGCTTCCACTTCGATCTCGGCAAAAGTCCGCAGGACACGCGCGGTGGCGTCGAACAGGGCGGGCCGGTCCGGCTGACGCCGGACGGTGCCTTCCCAGCGGTCCACGATGGGGTCGGACGAAGGCGATTTCATCTCTTGCGGACCCCATCAACCCGGCATAGATTCAGCGCTCCTTTTCGACCATGAAAGCGGGCATTCATCCTGATTATCAAATTACCGATATTGTCTGCGCGTGCGGCGCGGTCTACCACACCCGCTCCACGCGTCCCGACATTAGAATCGGCATCTGCGCTGCTTGCCATCCGTTTTTCACCGGCGAACAAAAGTTTGTCGATACCGCGGGCCGCGTGGAAAAATTCGCCCGCCGCTACGGCAGCACCAAGGCTGTTCGCACCCCGAAGAAGGGTTAGGGGGATTCTGTAGCCGCCTCGCTCTGCCGGGGCGTCTTTTCACACGGCAAGAGAGCGCCGTGGCGACAAAGGACCAATGGACTTTAATCATTTAATCGACCGGAAACGGCAGCGTTTCGCCGAGCTCGAGCGCGAAATCGCCGACCCGGATCTTTTTGCCAATCGCAAGCGGGCGGGCGACACCATGCGCGAGCATGCCAACACCAAACAGCTCCTGGCGCGCTGGGACGAGTTGGTCAATGCGGGCAAACATCTGCAGGACGCGCGCGACCTGATTTCCTCCACCGACACCGATCTGGCGCAGATGGCCCAGGAGGAAGTTCCCAAACTGGAAAAGCAGGTGGCCGATCTGGAGCGCGATATCCAAATCGCCCTGTTGCCGGCGGACGAAAGCGACGAGCACGACGCCATCATTGAAATCCGCGCCGGCACCGGCGGAAACGAAGCGGCTATTTTTGCGGCTGACCTTTATCGCATGTATAACCGTTACGCGGAAGCGGCCGGGTTGAAGACGGAGGATCTGGAATCGAGCCCGTCTGAACTCGGGGGACTGAAAGAAGTGATCTTCAAAGTTTCGGGCGAAACGGTCTTCCGTAAATTGCGCTACGAAAGCGGAGTGCACCGGGTGCAGCGGGTGCCCGCGACCGAGGCCCAGGGTCGAATTCATACTTCCACGGCGACGGTGGCGGTGCTGCCGGAGGCGGAAGAAGTGGATTTTGAACTGAAACCCGAGGATCTGCGAATTGAAGTCTGCCGGGCAGGCGGGCCCGGCGGCCAGGGTGTCAACACGACGGACTCAGCGGTGCAAATTCTTCATATTCCCACCGGGCGAATCGTCCGCTGCCAGGATGGCCGGAGCCAGCAGAAGAACAAGGAGAAGGCACTGACCATCATGCGCACGCGGCTGAAGGAAGAAAAGCAGCGCGAAGAGGAAGCCAAATACTCGGCCACGCGCAAGACG
Organism: Chthoniobacterales bacterium; assembly: GCA_036498025.1. Classification (GTDB taxonomy): domain Bacteria; phylum Verrucomicrobiota; class Verrucomicrobiia; order Chthoniobacterales; family UBA10450; genus JBBRDU01. Next base: position 8,148 of record DASXIK010000210.1, on the reverse strand, counting down.
CAGATCGGTTCCGGCGGCCGCGAAGAGAAGATCAGGACCTATAACTTTCCGCAGAATCGCGTGACCGATCACCGCATCGGATTGACTCTCTACAATCTCGACCGCGTGATGGAAGGCGATCTGCACGAGATGATCCAGGCGCTGCAAGCCGCGGACATGGCGGAACGCTTGAAGGAATCCGCCCTGGCGTGAGCGCGACTTTTCTGGTCGCGCTTCCATCACCGGACGCTACCAGCCTTCGCGCAGGCTCCGGCTCGGGAAGGTGAGCGTATCCCTTAGAGCGTGTTATGCACTTTGGCCGGCAAACACTCTTGGCGAGGTCAGTGATCGGGGAGCGCACGCGCCCCCGCGTGCTGGCGCTGGCGCCCTCGCCAGCGCCCACTTTCTCCGGCGCATGCTGGTTTCCGGACCGGAGGCTGACTGCAGGCCAAGTTCGTTTGGGCGAGGCGCCCAAACCAGCACGCGAAGGCGCGTGCGCTCCCCAGCCCAAGGACGTGCTCGCATTTTTTCCCTCACCCTCTGCTTTTTCCGCGTTCTCTGGCCTGGCTTGATACAGACAAAGTGCATAGCACTCTCTAATCGCAAAAGAAGATGACTGTTATCGAAGTCCTGCAGTCGACCACCGACTATTTCAAGAAGCGCCGCATCGAGAGCGCGCGCTTGAACGCCGAGCAATTGCTGGCGCACGTTCTCACCCGAAAACGCATCGAGCTCTACCTGGAGTTCGAGCGCGTCCTGACGGAGGCAGAGCTGGCGCCGTTGCGCGAGCTGGTGAAACGCCGCGGACAAGGCGAGCCGTTGCAACATCTGCTCGGCACGGTGGAGTTTTGCGGAAAGACTTTTGCCTGCGATAAGCGCGCGCTCGTCCCTCGCCCGGAAACGGAGGAACTCGTCGAGATCGTTAAATCGATCATCGAGAATCGGGAATCGAGAATTCTGGACGTGGGCACGGGCAGCGGGGTCATTGCCATTACGCTGGCGCAGCATTTTCCCGGGGCCGCCATTCAGGCCGTCGATATTTCGCCGGACGCGCTCGCGCTGGCCCGCGAAAACGCCGAAAGATTGGGCGTGGCTGACCGTATTCATTTTGTGCATGCGGATCTGCTGGCCGGCGCGACCGGTCCATTTGAGGCCGTCGTGGCCAATCTGCCTTACGTGGCGCGGACTGATCGCGCGACGCTTGCCCGGGAGGTTTTGCACGACCCAGAGGTGGCGCTTTTTGGCGGGGATCGCGGCGACGAATTGGTCCGGCGTTTGGTGGAAGAGACTCCGGCCCAGCTGTGTCCCGGGGGATTACTGGCTTTGGAGGTCGGTCTCGGTCAGGCGGAGGCGCTCACCGCCTTTTTGCGGGAGAAAAATTATCACGACATTGAGTCGAAAACGGATTATTCAGGTATTCCCCGGTTTATCTTTGCCAGGTATGGATAAAATTCGCATCCACGGCGGTCATCCTCTTTCCGGCTCGATTAAAATCAGCGGGTCGAAGAATTCGGCCCTGCCCATTCTAGCCGCGACCTTGTTAACGCGTGAACCGTGCATTTTGCGCCGGGTGCCGGATCTGAGCGACACGCACTACATGCTGCAGATTCTGACGCACCTGGGGGCGCAGGTGGAGCGGGCCAGCGGCACCGTCAGCGTGACGGCCGACAAGGTGGATTCGGTGGCGCCCTACGATGTGGTGCGACGCATGCGCGCCTCGGTTTGCGTGCTTGGGCCGTTGCTCGGGCGCTGCAAGGAAGCGACCGTTTCTCTGCCGGGCGGCTGTGTGATCGGCGATCGCCCGATCGATCTGCACCTCAAGGGTTTTGAAGCGCTGGGCGCGGCCGTGCGCGTAGAGAGCGGCAACGTCAAGGTTTTCGCCCCTATGCTCAAAGGCGCGGTCATCAACTTGTGCGGCAAATTTGGCCCCACGGTTTTTGGAACGGACAATGTCATGATGGCAGCGGTGTTGGCTGAAGGCATCACCGTCATCGAAGGCGCGGCTCAGGAGCCCGAAGTGGTCGATCTGGCGAATTTTCTCAACAAGATGGGCGCGAAAATCGAAGGCGCCGGCACACGCCGTCTCATCATTGAAGGTGTGCCCGAACTGCATGGAGCAGAACACGACGTTATTCCCGACCGGATCGAGGCGGGCACTTTTCTTGTGGCCGGCGCGATCTGCGGCAAAGGCATCACGGTCAAACGCGTGGAGCCCGGGCATATTCAGGCCGTGACCACGGCGCTTTCAGATGCCGGTTTCCAGATTAAGTCGGAGAAGGACTCGGTATCCATCTCCCCTAACGGCACGACCAAAGCCTTGGAATTAGGGACCGCGCCTTACCCGGGCTTCCCTACGGACATGCAGGCGCAGATGTGCGCCCTGCTGTCCACCACTTCGGGAATCAGTGTCATCACGGAAAATATTTTTCCGCAGCGCTACATGCATGTGGCCGAACTCAAGCGCATGGGCGCGCATGTCGACATGGAAGGGCCGATGGCGGTGATCAACGGGGTGGATCAACTTTACGGCGCGCCCGTTATGGCCAGCGATCTGCGCGCGTCGGCGGCTCTCGTGCTGGCCGGCCTGAAGGCGAATGGGATCACCGAAGTGAGCCGGGTTTATCATATCGATCGCGGTTACGAGCATCTCGACGAGAAACTCAGCGAACTGGGTGCTCACATCGAGCGCGTGAAAGAGTAAAGCCGTGGCGTCCGCTCGCGGACCGGCTGCTACAACTCCTTGACCTGGATCTTTGGCACACCGGCGGAGCCAAGTTCCTCATTCAATCGGGGAAGATCCTGCGAGGTGATCTGACGCCACTGGTCAACCACTTTGGGAGCGGCGCCGTCTACCGCAGCCACCGCTTCCTGCAGAACCGGCGTGGGAGCAGCGTCCGCTCGTTCGATATCGGCGAACAGGGATTTCAAGTGTTGCAGCATTTCCAACTCGAGTGGTGCGCCAGGTCGCGCACGAGTGGAGCCGGCGAGTTCGTGGAGTTTTTTCTCCAGGGCGTCGAGTGATGCAGTCGCTTGAGTTTTGCCCGCCCGCTCCTTCGCGCTCAGGATTTCCTTCATCATCGGTGGCAGAGCCTTATTGATTTTTTCAAGGGCCGCGCGGTTTGCCGAAAGCTTCTTGAGCGCGTCAAACTGCGCGGCGAGGTCGTCGCGTGAAACCTTGACGCGCGGGTCCATTCGGACGCTCAGCGGCTGCATGAAATTTTGGCCGCGGACTGTCAAAGTTACCGTGTAATCGCCTGGCATGGCCCAGGGTGAAGTCGGGTTGGGTGCGGTTCTCGCGTAAACCGCGGTCATGGGATAATCGGGAGAGATGCCCTCGACGGGCGGGTAGTGCAGATCCCAGAGAAAGCGATGAAATCCGGCGGTGGTCTCCAGCTTTTGCGGCGGCCGCACCCAGTAGGTGGGAATATTCAATTTGGGATCGAGCGGAGGAACAGCATCATCGCTGGAATAACGACGGACCAGGTTTCCTTGCGGGTCCTTTATTTCGAGGACGACCGGGCCGGGCGTATTGTCCGCCAGATAGTAATCGATCATGGCGCCGTCCGGCGGATTCTCGCCGGCAGGCTCATCGGGAGGGAGTGGGGTGTCGGTGTTCTGGCTGAAGCGCGCGCGCGTGGCTGTTTGCGGTTTGAAGAGAATCGTCTCGCGCGTGCCTGGCTTGAGTTGGCGGAGTGGAGTGATGTTATCGAGAATCCAAAAACCGCGGCCATGCGTGCCGACGGCAACGTCATCGTCCTTGATGATTAAATCGCGCACGGAGGTGGCCGGCATGTTCAGACGCAGTGATTGCCAGCTTTCTCCGTCATCGAACGAGACGTAAACGCCCCGTTCCGCCCCCGCGAAGAGCAATCCCTTCCGCTGCGTGTCTTCGCGCACGACATTGACAGTCTGTCCCGCGGGAATCCCATTCACGATTTCCTGCCAGCTCTTTCCGGCATCATGTGTCCGGAAAATGTGAGGGCGCAGATCATCGAGACGCAGGGTGTTGACCGCGGCATAGGCCGTGTTGGCATCGAAGTGACCGGCGTCGATCAGCGATATTTTTTGCCAGGCCGAAATCGAGGGAGGCGTGACGTTCGCCCAGCTTTTGCCGCCGTCCGAGGTGATATGAATCAGGCCGTCATCAGTTCCGGCCCAAATCCGATTTGGATCGACCGGTGATGGAGCCACCGTGTAAATGACGCCGCGCGGGGTCGGCTGAGCCGTCGGTTCCGCGCGATATTTTCCGACGCTCGGCGGGACGTCGAAAGTCTTGCGGGTCAGGTCCGGACTGACTTGCTCCCAATGGTTGCCGCCATCGCGCGTTTTCCACAACGTGTTTGCGGCAAAGAAAAGAAGATGCGGATCGAGCGGCGAAAAAATCACGGGCTGGGTCCGGATCATCCGAAAATCATCGGAGCGAAACGCCTTCGGCAGAATGTCGGCGTATTGTCCGGTGCGGCGATCGTAGCGAGTTAATTTGCCACCATAGATGATATCCGGATCGAGCGGATCGGCTGCGACGTAGCCGTACTCTTCGGCTGCCACCGGATGCCATTCGCGAAATGTGATGGCCCCGTCATCGCCCCGGCTGGAAACACAGACCGAGCCGCTTTCCTGCTGGCCACTGCACAATCGATAGGGATAAGCATTGTCCGCGCTGACGTGAAAAAGCTGGGCAGTGGATTGGTTATACCAGGAACTCCAGGTCCCGCCCCCGTTTACGGTGACGATGGCGCCCTGGTCGCTTCCGAGCAAAATGAGGTCGCTGTTGTTCGGATTGATCCAGATGTTCTGGTAGTCATCACCGCCCGGCGCGCCGCGAAAGCCGGTCCACGTCTTGCCGGCGTCGGTCGATTTCCAGCAGACCACGCTGGTGGAATAAACAATGTTCGGATCTTTTGGGTCGAAGCGGACGACCGGCAGGTCGCCGCCGCCAATGCCGTTGGCCGGTCGCTCATCAGTGGTGGCGATTTTCCAGGTTTCGCCGGCGTCGTCGGAGCGGTAAAGCTGGCGGTTCCCGGGCGCGGCCACGGCCGCGAACAGCATCTGGGGCGCGCTGGGCGCGATGGCGAGGTTGGCTTGGATCACGCCCGCGGGCAGGCCACCCTCGAGGCGCTTCCAGGTCTTGCCGCCGTCGCCTGATTTAAAGATTCCCCCGTTGGTGCCGTTCCAGGACGCATTTTCCCACGGCCCTTCGCGCGATTCCCAGAGAGAGGCGTAGACAATCTCAGGATGTAGCGGATCAATCTGCACGTCGGCGCCGCCGGTGTTCCCGTCTTTATAAAGAACCTTCTCGAACGTCTGGCCGCCATCGACCGAACGAAAAATCCCGCGCTCCTCGTTAGGCCCGTAGGGATGTCCCGCCACAGCGACGAAGAGGCGCTCGGCGTTCGTCGGGTCGACGGCGATTTGCGCGATCTGCTGACCATCACGCAAACCGAGGTGCATCCAGGTCTTGCCGGCGTCTGATGATTTGTAAACGCCATCGCCGACCGAAAGGTCGGGGCGGTGCAGGCCTTCCCCGCTGCCCGCGTAGATAATGTCCGGATTCGATACGGCCACGGCCAGTGCTCCGATGGAGGCGGTCGGTTGGTCGTCGAAGATGGGATTCCAGGTCCGGCCGTAGTCGTTCGAGCGGAAGATTCCGCCGTTAACCTGCGCCATGTAAAAAAGATTTGGATGAGAAGGGACGCCGGCGATGGCGCGAGTGCGGCCGCCGCGATGTGGGCCGATGTTCCGCCAGCGTAGCGCCTGCCCGGTCTCGCGATCGAGCTGGGCATCAGTGATCGCGGGAGCGAGAAGAAGTGCTAAGAAGAAAAGCCGCAGTCGGAAGTCATAGACAGAGGAGCGTTTTCGCATCTTGGATATGAAGATTGGTGATCACCGTAGCGCGAAGATTGGCTGAAGCGAATTACGCGGGCGGTGGAAAACACATTCAGAACGCCCCGACTGAGCGGGGCGGCTACAGCGCATTCTTCCTGTAGCCACGGTGCTCTGTCGCCGCGCGGGTCAATCGGGCCAGCGCACCGCTTGGCTCTCACTTCGTCAGGAGCGAGCGCAGCGTCTGCATGTTCTCCACGTCTTCGCGCAGTTCCTTCCCCTTGGGTGTTTCCAGCACTTTCGGAATTTTTCGGAAACGCGGGTGGCGCATGATGAAGCGGAACGCTTCCAGGCCGATCCGGCCCCGGCCGATGTGCTCATGCCGGTCAACGCGTGAGCCCCTCCCGGTTTTGGAATCGTTCAGGTGCAGGGCGACCAACTGATCGCGCCCGATGGTGCGATCAAACTGGCGGAACATCTTCTTTATGCCGGCGGCGGTGGTGATGTCGTATCCGGCGGCGAAGACGTGGGCGGTATCGAGGCAGACGCACAGCCGCTCCGGCTGACGGACACGCTCTATAATATAGGCGAGTTGCTCGAAGGTATGTCCGAGGCAGGATCCCTGTCCGGCCGTTGTCTCGAGGGCCACACGGGTTTTCACCCTGGGAATCTTGCGGTGAACGCGGTCGAGCGAAGCGACGATCGTCTCCAGGCCCGCTTCCTCACCGGCACCAAGATGCGCTCCGGGATGCAGCACCAGGAAGGGCAGCTCAAGCTGATCGGCGCGGATCAATTCCTCGGCCAGCGCGCGGATGGAGTTGGCGTGAAACTGGGGATTCACGGCGGCCAGGTTGATCAAGTAATTGGCGTGCGCAAAGACGGCGGACAAATCCGCGCGCTGCGGATGCTCCAGGAAAGCGCGGATTTCCTTGCGCTCGAGCGGCCGGGCGAACCATTGCATATTGTTCTTTACGAAAATCTGCATGGCGGTGCATTGAATCGAGCGAGCCCGATCAACGGCCTGATGGGCGCCGCCGGCAATCGACATGTGGGCGCCGAGAAGAATTGCGGATTTCGGATTGCGGACTGCGGATTGAGCCGAAGTCGGATTTTGCCGCCGCGTCTTTTTCATTCCGCAATCCGCGCTCACCAATCCGCAATCATTAGAATCGTTTCGGATGCCAGTCGGGATGCTTCAGGCTGCCTTCGCCCGTGTACTCAAAGAGTTTATACATGGGGGTGAGCAGAACGCCCGCGCCATTGGCGTTGATGCGCACATTGAAGTCCAGTTTATCGTCCAGAAAATGGATGTCGCCGTGGCCGAGAATGCTGAAAAGCTTGCCGGATATTTCGAAATCGTCGGTGTGAATGTTGCCTTCTTTCACGGTGAAAGTGCCGTTAGCCTTGTGCCCCATGCTGTAACCGAGATTGCCGGCAAAAACTGTATTCAACAGTCCGGAGAGTGGCCCGAAGATGGGAATGGCGAACAGGTCTCCATTAGTCACATCCAGCTTGCCCGTTCCCTGCATGCTGCGCGGGTCGGCCCCCCGGCCGGTGAAATCGTAGGTCCCCTTGAGCTCTCCCTGAGTCGCTGCTCCGTAGTACAAGTCGGTCAGGCGCGGAAAATCCACATGGGCCACGGTCATGCTGGCGCGGTAACGCGGATCGTTGCGGGCCAGCGAAAGGTCGACATTACCGCGCACTTTGCCGGAGAAGAGACTACTTTTCAGGTCATTGATCTGCAGCCGGTCGCTGGTCAAAACCAACTCGGCGGAGACCTGATCGAAGGGCAGGGTCTTGCCGATGAAAACGTAGTCCATCCCCCCGGGGCCATTGACGGTGAAATCGAGTTTCGTGTTCTTGCCGCCGTCAAACTGGTAGACGCCATTGAGGGTGACGTCGGGCGGCTTGCGAAATTTGTAAGGGGCCAGGGTTTTGGCCAGGGAGGGGTCGATCCAATAGATCACTTCGTTAGGCCAGAGACTTGTTTTGACATCGGCGATGCGCACTTCGTGTTTTTTGAAATCGTAGGTAAAGCTGCCACTGCCCGTGCCCTCGCTCCGAACGACCTGGAGATCGTCGTAGGTCACGGCACCGTCGCCGAAGTGCACGCGGGCGCTGGCACGGTTCGTCCAGGCCCCACGGAAACGCGCCCGGTCAAGGGCAATGGTGCCATTGCCCCGCCAGTTGCGCGGCTGGCGGTCATCGCCGCGAATGGCCAGGTGAACGGTCGGCGGGCGCGGCCATTCCCAGTCGCTCAGGAACTGCTGGAGGTCGGGAGAAACGAAGGCGCGCAAGACCACCGGGTTGATCGTGCTGTCGATGTCCAGCCGAAAGTCGTTAGGC
>DASXIK010000209.1:0-4536 GCA_036498025.1 Chthoniobacterales bacterium | reverse complement strand
GAGGACGATGAGGAAAGAGGTGGCGGAGTTGGCGAGAATGACGGAAGGAGCGTGCAGGAAGATGCCGTAAGCCAGCCACAGGAGGACGCCGGCGAGATAGAAGACCAACATTCCGTAGGAGAGATCGCGGCCGCCCTGTTTTTGGATTTTGATCAGCTGAGGGATAAAGGCGAACGTGGTGCAGAAGCCGGCGATGGCGCCAAGGATTTCGATAGATTGCGGGGCGAGCATGTAGTGGAGGTCTCCTGAATTTATTCTAGCAGGGGTTGAAGAGCCGGGATTCGAAAGAGACCGAACAGATGCGGGTTGAGAGGCAAGAGCAGCCAGAAAAACACAACCCCCCAGGCGCAGTCCTTGCACTTGGGGGTTGCGCCGGAAGAGTTTTATTCAATCGCTTATTGCATCTTTGTAAAGGTGGCGGCACCTGATTCGGCCTGGCAAGCGCCCGACACGGCGGAATTGAGAGTCAGGATTTTTGCTTCCGGATCGATGGTGCCCTTCAAGAGGATCGAGCCATCATTTCCGCTGTCGCCGCGCAATTCCAGTTTCGATCCGGTCTGCGTGCCGGTGACTTTCATGGAATGCAGGCAAGCGGAATTGGTAAACTTGGCAGTGCCGGTGAGTTGGTTTAGGTCGCCGTCAAGATTGAGAATGACGTGCACCGGCAGGCGATCCGCGGAGCGCACCATGGCGGAGTACGGGCCAATGGGAACAGCGGTCCGTGTGCCGCTCCAAGTCCCGGTGTCGTCACTGGCCGCGGCGCAGGCATCGGTGGCCGACATCACCTGATAAGTGCCGCTGGCCGTGTTGCCTGTGCTGGCCAAGGTTCCCATAATATTGATCGTCTCCGGGCTGGCCTCCGTGAGGGTGCCGGTGATAGCGGAGCCGGACATGGTGCCACTAATCGTCCCCATTGCAGCGCAAGAGCCGGTCAGTGCCACGCTTGCCGAAAAAGCCCCGTTAGTTTGGGTGAAGGTCCCGGAAACGGTAGCCGAGCCACTTTTAGAAGAAACATAGGTGAAATCCCAAGTTCCCGCCAAAGTTTGAGTTAATGGAGTATTACCATTGCCATGACTGCTGTAGCCGCCACACCCTGAGATGGAACAGGCCAGACAAATCACCAATGCGATCCGGATAGTTGATTCCATCATTCCCCCTTGCGTCACCGGGAGCAATTCGTCGTCTTGCCGACGGGACGAGATGTCGTGCTTTCGAGGCATTCCTTGCAGCGCACCATTTCTGTCCAGTGCCACAGAACCGACTTTAATTTCCGCAGTGTTGTATACGGCCGCGGCACAAGTGTGCTGACTGCACAAACGACTGAGTGAATCGTAGGCGAGATATCGAATGATAAATTTCATGCTTCTGTAAAATCTAGGTGACAAGCTGTTGACACGCACGTGACCAACACAAACATGGAGCGGTTGATCGCGACGGGCTCGGATCTTCGGCGGGTAATTCCGGCAAACCCGCGGTGTTCGAGCGAGCAAAATTCTGCCGCTCTCTGAAATCAAAAGAAAACGAAGGAACGCGGGGCGCGTTGTTTGGGTGTGCGGAATCCGGAAGACTCAGGAACAGGCAGATCCTTCACGTAGTTCAAAAGAAGAACGGAATTCGGAATGATAGGGCTTGGAAATAGCTTGCAGATTTCTAGAGATGTTTCTGGACCAGCCTGCGGAGGCGTTCGTGATCTTCTTCTTTCATGTGGACGAACTCGACGCCGCTGCCGTCTGGGCCGATGTTGCGGACGACGGCGGTGAAATGGATTTTGCGAAGGCCGGAGCGGACTTCGAGCTGGATGGAATCGCCGACGCTGAGGCGATTGGGGGATTCAACGTAGGCGCCACCGAGGCTGATGGTTTTGACGCGAACGGGGCTCATCATCTGGGCCTGGCTGCCGATTTGCGCGCGCAGCGGAGATTCCAGGGGGATGCGAGTGTAACGGCGCGGAACGATGAAATTGCCGAGGGGCGCGGCCGGAGATTCAAAGGCGGCGCGGACCCGGGCCGATGAAGGAGTTTCTTCCATCATCGCCAGTGCGTCTTCGGCGGCGGCGCGGAGGCCGGCGGGTTCGACGAACGCGAGGCCTTCGCGCTTGGTGGCGAGTTGGCGAAGGAGTTCGATGGATTCGGTGGCGCTGAGGCGGCCGAGGGCCTCGATGGCTTTGATGCGGACGAAGATGTCGCGGAGAGATTCGTGTTCACCGGCGGCGATTTCCATGAGCAAGGAAACGGCACTGCCTTCCTGGCCGACGCCGATTTGATCAATCATCATCGGAACGACGAGTGGGTGCGCTTCGGCCAGGATTGCGGAGAAAACGAAAGCAGTGCTTTGCGCCGATGGAGTATTTGAGGGACGCGCGAGTTCGCTGACGGCGAGATCCTGCAGATTCCATTCCCAGCTGGCCATGGCGCGGGTTAGGCCGCGGAGGAGGCGATCGGGATCGGCGGCCGCAAGCAGTTTGATGGCGGCGCTGACGCGTTGGCGGCGGGCTTCGAAGAGCCGGGTTTCGAGAAGCGTGAGAACGGGGACGCCGATGGCGCGAAGCAAACGCGCCATCGCGGGGATCATTTCGGGGCCGCGCGGGTCAGTGAGCAAAAGGGTCAGGCGATCGAGGAGGCGCTCGGGATCGCGCTGCAATAAGCGAGGCAGCGTGGGATCGAGGGCGCGATTGGCTAGGGCCGCGTCGACGAGCAACATCCAGCGGTCATTGGCTACGAGACGGTGACCGAGGGCGCTGAGATGTTCGTGTGCGGCGTCGCGAGGAACGCGTTCGAGGCCGATGAGAATATTCTCGAAGCCGGAGAAATCCCCGCGGGAAACTGCGACGCGGCCGAGCGATTCGAGGAAAGCCGCGAGCAGGGCGCTGGTTTCGGGGCCTTGCTATTTGGCGAGAGCAGTGAGCGTGCCCTTGCTGAGTTCTTCGGGAACTTGATTGGGCCAGAGCGATTCGAGAAGCGGAGTGAGTTCGCCGAGGCCAGCGGCAACTATGCGGCGAGTGCCGGAATCCGTGTGTTCGAGGCGGCGCGCGTAGTTGAGAAGAATGGCGCGGGCTTCGCGGCGCGGTGCATCGGCGCCGGTTTCAACGAGAAGTTTCATGGTCTGGCGAACGGCGGTGATGGGGACGCACCAGATGTCCGGGCCGCGAAGGACGGTGGATTTTTCTCGCGGAGGAAGTTCCAGCCAGAAGCGTTCGATAATTTGCTCGCGATAGGATTCGTTGGCCCAGACCGTGGCGAGAGACGAAAGATGCTGGGAAGAGTGCGGGCCGTGATAGCCGCCGGCGTCAACGATTACACCGGCCAGTTGATTCAGGATCGGGCGGACGGAATGAGGCGCGAGCATCGCGGCGGCGAATTCGGAAGTCAGGTATTCGAGCACGAGGCTCTGCGAAAGGCGGCGGAGATAGGCTTGCGGGATTTCGCCTTCCTGCGGAGCGTAGTGAGTCATGGAGGCGAGCAGCATGCGGACGGTGCTGCGGCTGGCCTGCTCCATGGATGAGTGAATGGCGCGCGCCGCTTCTTCGGGGGAAAGGCCACGGGCACCCTCCATCGGCGGAGTGAGGTGGCCGATGAGGCGAAGCGTGTCGTTGAGTTCGCCGATTTGCGGGGCATGGATGGGAGTGTCGCCGCTTTCTTCGGACGAAGTGCCGCCATAGGCGACGAGTGCCGCGATGAGGCTGGCCAATACCGTGTCCACCTTGCGCTCGGTCAAGGTGTTGATCTGAATGCCTTCCACGCGATGCTCCCGGAGTAGGGCCGCCCAGGCAGTCGTTGCATCGTGCCTGGAGGGCTCATCCGATTTTAGCAAGGACACCTTCATCAGTTGAGCAAGAGTGTCCAATTCGCCCACATTAAATTTGGGAGCGAACCAGAGGGTCTGGATGCCGGCGCGTTGGAGTTCGGTGGCGAGAGCGTGGAATTCGCCGCGGGCGTCGGGCAGGTGAGCTTCGCTGACCTTGCTGATGACGATGCCGCCACGTTCGGGGCGAATTTCGAGGCCGCCGAGATCGGCGGCATTGCGGCGCAGGGATTCGTAGGCGATATCTAGGCTGTCCTGAACGCGCGGGTGGGCGGTGCTGTAAAGGCGATGGGCGCGGAGGAGCAGGTGAAATTCACGCAGGGCCAGGACAGCATCGGCGAGAAGCGGTTCGACCGGTCGGGCAGGCTCTCGGCGCATGGAGCCGGAATCGTTCGGCGAAGAGCGCTTGGAGCCGGGGTGGGCGCTCGAACGATCGTCGAGAAGGTCTGTGGCGCGCTGAACCAAAAGACCGTCCTCATTTCCGCGAGGTCCGTGGGACCATCGCTGCGAATAGAAAATTCCGGTTACCCGGCTGGTGGTGGACAGATAGACCACCCCTAACAGCGGGAACGTACAGGTATAAGGGTAAGGATCGAGGGGTCGGGAACATATAGTACTACTAGGCCATTGTATGTACTGAAAGGCCACAAACTGAGGGCCAACCGGGTATCGGTTTACACTCATTTTCGAATTGTATTCGCTGTACTGCGTGAGGAATATTATTTCCCGTGGAGG
>DASXIK010000208.1:0-4073 GCA_036498025.1 Chthoniobacterales bacterium | reverse complement strand
CCCAGCCGGATCTCCTGGACCACAAGGACTTCCGGGGCCAATTGGACCACAAGGGCCCGCTGGATCACAAGGGCCCGCTGGACCACACGGGCTCGCTGGACCACAAGGGCCCGCTGGATCACAAGGCCCTCAGGGACCAGCCGGTGACCCAGGACCAGCCGGACCTGCCGGTTCGACGGGACCAGCCGGAGCAACAGGATCCGTTGGACCAGCCGGAGCAACAGGATCCGTTGGACCTGCCGGTGCAACAGGATCCGTTGGACCTGACGGTGTCACATTACTGAATGCCTGCTCGGGCAACAATCTGGATGGCCATTCCGGAGTATGGATTGGCAATGGCCAGTCGGTCGACGCCACTGCCACTGGCGCTAAAGGTGCAGCAAACGAAGCGAGTGCCACGTTTTTTGTGTCGCGGACCGTAACCCTGACAGTTTTCCACGCTAGGATCATCGGCGGCACCGCCTCTTCTGCTCTTACTTTCCAGGTCTTCGACAGTTCCGGTGTTCCGGTAGGGAGCGGACCTTCTGCTACCTGCGTGATTCCAGCCGGTGGCTCGAGCACCACCAACAACAGCGCATCGATCACGCTTGTCCAAGGGCTCTACGCGGTTAAGGCGACGAGCGCGTCCGGGAACGTGCCTAATAAACAGGGCTGCTGGGCACTCGGAAACTGAGCTGACAACAATCAGTTTCAAGACACTCGCCGACTTGCCTAACGAGCACTTCTTCAACAAGGCTAAACCGGCGCTGTCCGTTCTCTGGTAGACGTTGAAACATCTTACCCCTGTGCCGACGGCTTCCGGTGCGGCAGGTCAGATGCAAGCCACGCACGCTTGCGTCTTCGGAGGAGGAGCGTTCGCCCCTTACTGGCTGATGACCTGGCCGCCGCTGGTGATCGTCAATTGATTGGTCACGAGTCGACCGAAGATCTTACCGCCGCTCAAATCGACGTTTCGGTTCACGGCCAGGAAAACGCCGGTCGCCTGCGTGCCCTGCTGCAGGTTAAAACTTGTCGTGTTGCTACCCAGGAGGTTGAACAGAACGTGAGAGGCCTGCAACCCGCCCGTGAGGAGAAGATTCGAATTATTAATGGTGAACTTTCCCGTAATGTTCAGGATGAAAGTGGTGTTCGCGTTCCCGGCCAGAGTGAAATTCCCATTGCTAAGATTGACCTGGTTAATGCTGAGCACGATCGGCTGATTGAATGGATTATTCATGATGCCACTAATCGTCACGTTATTAGCCGGGCTACTGATATTGATGTCCCCGCCCTGGTGGAACGAGCCCGCGGTGACTTGATAATTTGACGTGCCGGCCAGGTTGGAGGCAGCGAGGGAAACGGCCTGCGCATCCGCCAGCGCATTCGCCAAAGTGCTGGTTTGATCGACTCCGTCAAAGCCCGAATAATTGGTGTGCCCGTGGAGATGCCCCGTGATTTTCGCGGGACCACTCATGCTGAAGGTCCCAAAACTATTCATGTAAAAATCACCATCGACGGTGCCGTCCGACATGGAGTAGTTGCCCTTCCCGCCGATTCCCACATTGCCCGTGATGAGGGATGGACCGGTGAACTGATTGTTCAGGTTGTTAAAGTTGTCAGCCGTCAAAACGGTAAAGAGCGAGTCACTGCCAACGTGGATCGAGCCGTTAGGATCAACAATACCGTTGTAATTATTTGCTGCCATCAGCGGGGATGCGCTCAAACATGCGGTCAGCAAAATGACGGTACAAATGGAGCGTATTGGGGGCATAGGCATAGTGCTCTTTTTGGGGCTGTTACGAGGTTTACAAAACGGGGGGGGATAGTCAATAGAAATCTCCGATCCGAAGTAACATTTGGGAGACAGACTAGCGCGGCGCGGCAAAGAGGTTCCCGCCGCCGCGGTCCCTGCGGACGCCATGGAAAAACTCAGTTCCGTTTTCGGCCCCAGCAGCTACGATTCGCCCGCCATGCCCCGTTCCGATCCCCCTGCCGCCGCTTGGAAGGCCCATGCCGTCGTGGGGCTCACCCTTCTGGCGCCCGTCCTCGCCGGAACCACCGAGCTTTGGTCCATGGCCGCGCTCATGGCTTTGACCGGCGCCCTTTTTCTGGTCGCCCCACCCCGGCACGCGCTCCCGGTTTTGCCCACTCTGCTCTTGCTCGCCCTGTTTCTCCTGGCGCTCAGCGCTTTTCTTCCGGCTTCCCTGTCCTCTTTCCCCGCCTGGCGACTCGATCTTATTAAGCTCGGCGCCGATCTCCCTTCCACCCGTTCGCCGCAGCCTTGGCTCAGCTTCCAATGGTCGGCCCTCCTCCTTTTCGCGATTCTCTGGAGTTATTATTTGCTCACGTTCGAGTGGAATAGGCAGTCGCGTGAAACCGCCTTGGTTGCTTACGCGATCGGCATGCTCGCCCTCGGCGCCACCTTCATCACGGCACACATTCTCAAGCAACAGATTCCTTTCTGGCCGGAAACGCCGGAGTTCGGATTCTTCCCGAACCGGAATCAGACGAGCAATGTTTTTGGCCTCGCCGGCATCGTCATTTACGCCATCGGTCTTCATCGGTTGCAGGAGCGGAGGACGACGTGGTGGGTCTGGCTCTGTAGCCTTTCCCTGATCTGCTGGGCTCTGATCCTGAATTATTCACGCGCCGGGATCTTGCTCTTTTTTGGCGGCGCGCTGACCTGGCATGCCTGGTGGGTCCTGCGGTCGAGGGAACGGCGCGGGCCGGCGATCGCGCTCTGCGCGCTGGCCTTGCTGGTCGCACTGCTTTTCTTGAACGGGGGCAAGACGCTGGACCGCTTTCAAGGCGAAAACCTCGGACTTGTTTCGCCGGGCCAGAGCGGCCGGATACAAATTTTCCGCGACGCTCTCCATTTCACCGGAGAGCAACCGATCCTCGGGTCGGGGCTGGGAAATTTCCGTTCCCTTTTTTCCACCGCGCGGAACTATTCCAGTTCGGGGAGCGAGGCCGTGCACCCCGAGAGCGACTGGCTGTGGGGCGCGGTCGACCTCGGCTGGGGCGCTCCGCTGCTCGTTCTTTTTCTCATTGTGTGGTGGTTAGGCCGCTGCTTTCCCTTCGCGTCCGGCACCGCCCGGCCCCTGCGCGT
This sequence comes from Chthoniobacterales bacterium, assembly GCA_036498025.1. Taxonomy (GTDB): domain Bacteria; phylum Verrucomicrobiota; class Verrucomicrobiia; order Chthoniobacterales; family UBA10450; genus JBBRDU01. Next base: position 985 of record DASXIK010000208.1, on the reverse strand, counting down.
CGCCGCCATGATTTGTGGCCTGGCCTTCGCGGTGCATGGATTCTTTGATGTATCGGCTCATCGCCTGGGCGCCCTGTGGCCAGCCCTGTTTCTGGCGAGCGTTGCCCTTTGCCCGGGAAGAAATCTGGCCGATTCCCCTCTGGTCGCGCCGCTCTTCCGGATGTTTGGCGTTCTCCTCCTCGTCATCGGTTCGTGGTGGTTCAGCTCGATCCTGGGGGAGACGGCGCTGCCTACCTCCGCCACCGTCGCTTTTCTCGAACGAGAAACGGAAACGGCCAGCGCCCGGAGCGATTACGAGACGGTGCTCCAGCGGGCGGCCGCCGGACTGCGCGCCGCGCCGCTGGATTGGCTGCTCTACTACCATCGCGGCGTGGCGGAGGCGGCGCTGTTTCGCCCGCGTCCCGAAGCGCTGCGCGATTTCGCCATTGCTCGTTATCTTTTTCCGCACTGGGCCGATCTTTATCTGAAGGAAGGCCAGACTTGGCTGGAGTTAGGCGAACCCGATCTCGCCTTCGATATCTGGAACCAGGGCATGGAGCGACTCGGAGCGAACGCTCCCGTTCTTTACAATGGCATCTTCGCGCTGGTGCGGGACGACGCCGCACTACGTGATCGATGGCGCGACCTCGCGGGCAACAACCCGCGTTGCCAGATCACTTTCCTCGGAAACGCCAGCTCGGCGGAATTCGAATTGCAGGTGACAAATCTTCTGACCAGCGATCCGCAGTTGAAAGCCTTTTCCACGAGGGAGATCCAGTCTCTTTTCCAGTTCTGGTATGAACGCGGCAACAAACTCTCCATGCTTGAAATCCTGCGGGACCATCCCGCGTGGCAAGACATCGCCTGGCGCGAGACAGCGCGCGCCTATGCCGATTACCAGGATTACCGGCCAGCCTACGAAACGGCCGCGCGATTCACGGCGCCGCCGACGCTTCCGAACGTCGATCCGGCGGCGGTCGATTCATTGGCCGCGCGCTTCCAGGCG
>DASXIK010000207.1:0-4670 GCA_036498025.1 Chthoniobacterales bacterium | reverse complement strand
CAAGGAGCAAGGAGCAAGGAGCAAGGAGCAAGGAGCAAGGAGCAAGGAGCAAGGAGCAAGGAGCAAGGAGCAAGGAGCAAGGAGCAGGGAGCAGGGAGCGCCATCACTCCTTGATTCAACCGCTTCAATGCTTCATCGCTTCATCGCTTACCGGCAGGGCCGGAGCCGGACTGTTGACGGTCGCTTGTTTGCTTTGAGACTGCAGCATGTATCGGATTCTGCTTATCCTGGTGACGGTTCTGGTGGTGGCGCTGGCGGTGGGCTATGGCCTGCGCAGTTCTCATAAGACGTCCAGCGCGGTGACCGCGCTGCTGCCGCGCGAGACGGTCGCCTTTGTGCACGTGCCCGACTTGGAGCGGACCCGCGACGACTGGCATCAGTCGGATATTTATCAGCTTTACCGGGAACCGTCGGTCCAGGATTTCCTGCGCAAACCCCTGAGCCTCGCGCCCGGCACGGACGCAGTTTCGCGAACGACATCCGAGTTAGAGCGGCTCGATCCGAAGGACCTGTTTTTCGCGGTGACCTCGGCGGAGAACGATCAGCCGAAGATCGTCACCGGCTTTCGCTTCAAAGGCAGCCAGGAGAATGCGGAGAAGATTATCGACGGCTGGCGGCAAAATTTACTGGGCACGAACGGTGGCGCGACCGGACCGGAGACGGTCGATTATCAGCAGCACAAGATTCTCGTCTACCGGGTCGCCGCGACGACCATCGGCACGGTTTACACGGAGCATTGGTTTTTCGCGGCTAACAACGTGGAAGAACTCAAGGCCGTGGTCGATCGGGCCGACGGACGAGTGACCGCCCCGCAAACCCTGCTCAACGCCGATCCTGTTTTTGTTGAGGCCATGGCCAATATGCCGGCGAGTTACGCCGTTTGTTTTTACATGCAGCCCAAAACCCTGTCGCAGAAACTCGCGGCCCTGCGGGCTTCAGCCGGACGGGCCATAGCGGCTGACCAATCGAACCTGCTCGCGCAAATCCGAAGCTTCTGCGGCGCCACGCGTTTTGACGGCAGCAAAATGCACGACGTTTTCTTCGTGGGCATGCCGGAACAAACCATGGATGCCGAGCTGACGCGCAACTCCATCGCCCTGGCCAGCACCGACGCGTTCCTTTACGCAGCGACCTTGCTCAATCTCTCGGCACAGTTCGCTCTGGTCGATCCGTCGCCGGGCGCGGCATTCCTGGGCGATCGACTCCAGCAGATCGGGCGCGGCCTGGCCGCGGCCGGCATCACGGCGGAACAGTGGAAGGCCGTGTTCGGATCAGAAGGGAGCGCGCTGGCCGACTGGCCGGCGGATAACCACTGGCCGGCAACGTTGATCGCGTTCCCGGTGAAGGATTTTGCGAAGGCCAAGCAAATCGCCAGCGTGCTCGCGCGGGTCCTGGATGATGACGGCCAGTGGGCCGAAAGCGACAAGAATGGCGTGCACTATATTTCGACGCCTTACATGGCGGGGTTTGTCGCTCTTCGGCCGACCATCGCCGTGTCCGAGCATTTTCTGGTGGCCGGCCTGGACAACACTTCTGTGGAAGCGGCCATGGAACGCGCCAACAGCCGCGCGCTGAATCTGGCAAATTCGGCCGGCTACAAGCGCGCCGCGCAAACGCTACCCGAGCCGCGTGAGATGTTCATGTACCTCGATCTCGGACTGCTTTATACGCGGCTCGACGCAGCCCTGCGCCCGATGCTTCTGATGGGCGCGGCATTTATGCCGGCAATGAACACTTACGCGGAAGTGGCGAAGCTTCCGCCTCCGGAGATCGTCGCCAAGCACCTGAGCCCAGTGGTCTCGTCCCAGCGTTATCGCAATGGCGGGTATATCGCTGAATCCATCGGGCCGATCACGCTCAGCGAGACGGGGATCGGGGCTCTGATCATCGCTGGAGCGAGCGCGTACGGATATCAACACGCAGGGCTGAGCGCGCTGGGAGGAGCGTTCGGCTTGCCGGGCGGGCCGCAGTCTGGTACGAGCGGTGCGACCCCGGCGCAGGCGCCAATGCCCATCCCTTCTCCGACGCCGAGCGACACGCCGTAGGAAATCCTCGGACGGGAAGCAAGATTGCGGACCAGGCAAGCTGTGCCATTTCGGCGCGATTTGCGCCCAAGTCTATCGTTTCTGCGAGAAAACTACTGCGGTCAGGCCAAAATGTGTTATGATCTCCACCTATGGCTATTCTCAAGAAAAACGCATTTTCGCGTCGAGTTCCGGATTTGGTGACCGAGGAGCTGGTGGCTGTACTGTCGCGGCGTGCATCCTTCGAATTCAAGCAACTCTTCGACATTGTGCACGAGAATCTGCGGGCGCGAAATGCGGCCAGCGGGGGTGAAGAGATGCTCCGCCTCAGGGCCTACGAGAAGCTGCAGAATCTGGTGGCGCGTGGTGCAGTGAAGAAGAATGGCAAGAAGTACAAGGGGTTGCCCTCGGCCCTGGCCAATGCAATCGCTCCGCAGAACGGCCACCTGGCTGGCATCAGGTAAGAGACTCGCGCGCGGACACGGCCTCGTTTAGAGTCGCGGCATGTTGCGGGATTATTTGCCGGTTCTGTTGCAGGTCATCGTGGCGATGATTTTTGCCGGATCGGCGCTCGTGGTCAGCGTGATGGTCGGCAAAACGGGCCGGCGGACGCGAGCCAAGGACACGGCCTACGAGTGCGGGATGATCCCGCAGGGCGAAGCGCAGCCGCGTTTCAGCGTCAAGTTTTACCTGGTGGCGATGCTGTTCATCCTGTTCGATCTGGAGATTGTCTTCATGTATCCGTGGGCTGTGGTCTTCAAGGAAATGATCGCTCATGGCAGCACGATTTTTTGGAGCATGCTCAGTTTTGTGAGTATTCTGATGGTCGGCTATGTGTATGCGCTGAAAAAAGGCGCGCTCGATTTCCGGAAGTAACACGGAGACAACGAGAAACCGGCGTAGGGCCATTGACTGCATGGCGGCAGTTGGTTTCCAGCTTGCGCGCCTCACCGGAACCGCCTAATACCTTTTAGCCTGCATGATTCACCATATCGTTCTCTACAAACTTAAGTCGGAAGTCACGCCGGCACGGCTGGAAGAGATGATGATGAACACGCGCATGCAACTCCTCAAGATCCAGGAGGTCTTGAGCATCAAGTGTGGCAAGCGCATCGATCCAGAAATGCCGTGGCCCTTCTTTATCGCCATCGATTTTGAGTCCATGGACAAGTACGCCATTTTTCGCGAAGACCCGATCCACGTGAAGTTCATGGAGGAAGTGATCAAACCGAATACGACCGACGCCCTAAGCCTCGACTTCGAGATGGACCCCGGGAAGGACGTGCGATTTTCCTGATCCGGCTGGTATTCTTTCCGGCCCGGTTTCGAAAATGCTGACAGCTCAGGCCGGCGCATGAATAAGAAAGCGATTTTGCTGGCGGGCGGCGCCGGCACCCGGCTCTACCCGCTGACGAAGATCGTCTGCAAGCAGCTGCTGCCGGTTTACGACAAGCCGATGATCTGTTATCCCCTGGCCACCCTCATGCTGGGCGGCCTGCGCGAGATCCTCATCATTTCCACTCCCAAGGATGTGCCCATGCTGCGCGACTACCTGGGCGACGGCAACCGTCTCGGAATTCGCATCGATTACGTGGAGCAGCCCAAGCCGGAGGGGATCGCGCAAGCTTTCCTCATCGGGGCCAAATTTATCGGCGACGCCGGGGCCTCTCTGATTCTGGGCGATAATATTTTCTACGGGAGACTGGATTTCTACCGGGAAGCGCTGGCCACGGAACGTGGCGCCTGCATTTTCGGATATCAGGTGCGTGATCCTGAGCGATACGGCGTGGTGGAATTTGGACCCGACGGGCGCGCCATCAGCCTGGAAGAGAAACCGAAGAAGCCGAAGAGCCATTACGCCGTGCCGGGTTTGTATGTTTACGACAACCGCGTGGTCGAGTTTTGCCGCAACCTGCGTCCTTCAACGCGCGGGGAACTGGAAATTACCGACCTGAACCTGCGTTACCTGAAAGGGAACGAACTGCACGTCAAACTTCTGAGCCGGGGCATGGCCTGGCTGGACACCGGGACGCAGACGAGCCTGCTGGAAGCGGGAAATTACATCGCGACCATTGAGCATCGCCAGGGATTGAAAGTCGCCTGCCTGGAAGAAGTGGCTTTGCGCATGGGCTTCATTTCCCAGAGCGAGCTGGCTGCGCTGATTGATCCGCTGCCCAAAGGCGAATACCGCGATTACCTGGAAATCGTTTGCCAAGAAGGGCCAACGGCTCCGCTCGGCGCTTCTCGCTGACGAATCTCTACTGCGGCTGCTCCCGGAGCAGATGACTGGCATCAGCCAGAATCTTGTTCACGCCGTCAGGGGCAAGGACGTCATAGTAGCCGCGGATGACGCCTTTGCGGTCGACCAGCACCAGGCGCGTGCTGTGCACGGGAACACCGGGCTCGTCCCCGCTCTCCGCCACTGCCAGTTTGAATCCATTGCGTGAGATGTCGTAGAGAGCCGGCATCGGGCCGGTGAGGAAATCCCAGCGGCCGGGCTCAGCCTGAAGTTTGTCGGCATACCCGCGCAGGACCTCAGGGGAATCCTTGGCGGGATCGACGGTAAACGACACCAGGTGGACATCCGTTTGGCGCAGAGGCTTTTGCAGCTCACTCATGCGCGTGCTGATGATCGGGCATGGCCCG
>DASXIK010000206.1:0-2675 GCA_036498025.1 Chthoniobacterales bacterium | reverse complement strand
GTGGCCGTGCGTCAGCAGGATAAAATCGACGCGATCGAGTGCCTCCACGTCCTTCTGACCGTTTGGATTTTTGGGGTTTGTGATCCAGGGATCAATCAGGAGCACTTTTCCCGTCGGAGTGACGATCCTGAAAGCGGACTGGCCGTACCAGGTGAGTTGTGTTTGCGCCATGCTTTTCACGAAAGCGAAAACATGGGTGCAGGCAAATATTGCGTGGGGGTGTACCCTGCAGGCTGGCTCGACAGAGTCTCGCCCCACCGGTAATTATGATGGCATGTCGCACGACGACGCACATCGTCATTTGAGCGCGAGCCATCCGCGCATGGCCGAACTGATCAGGCGGGCGCGGCGGTTTGAAGTCAGTTCAGGCGGGGTGCTCCGCCCTTTTGAAGCGTTGGCGGAGTCGATTGCTTATCAACAACTCAGCGGCAAAGCCGCCGCTACCATTTGGGGAAGAGTGCGCGCGCTCTATCCGCGCCGGAAAAATCTGGATCCGAAACTTGTTCTGCAAACTCCCGATGAAACTTTGCGCGCGGCGGGACTTTCGCGCAGCAAAGTCGTGGCCTTGAAAGATCTGGCTGCGAAAACAATCGACGGGACCGTTCCAAATGCCCGCGCGCTCGCGCGTATGAGCGACGACGAAATTATCGAGCGTCTGACCCAGGTGCGAGGGATCGGCCGCTGGACGGTGGAAATGCTGCTGCTGTTCGATCTTGGCCGGCTCGATGTCTGGCCGGTGGGGGATTACGGGGTGCAGAAAGGTTTCGCCAAGACTTTTGGAAAACGAAAACTGCCCAAGCCTAAACAGCTGATGAAGGCGGGCGAGCAGTGGCGTCCGTACCGCTCGGTGGCGGCCTGGTATTTCTGGCGCGCGCTGGATTAACCGGAGAAGACCAATCGGTTTGATTGAGCGAAGAGGATTCGCCACAGATTTTCACAGATGGGGAAGCGGCCGGGATCGTTCTCTTCTTTGATCTTTGTTGATTCGTGTTCATCTGTGGCGAGAAATTCTTTTTCTTAAGGATGAATGGTTGGTCCGCGGAGTGGACGGCCCGCCACGGCGGGTAAACTGCGCGCGCCGTCACCGGCGCGATTGACTTTGGGACGCGACCTACCTAAAACGCGGTCTTATGGCAACGATCCACGTCAATCGCGCGGGCACGACCTTGGGAACATTTTCGGAAGAAGACGTTCGGGGGGGACTTCGCTCGGGACGATTCCTGGGGACAGATCTTGGTTGGCGCGAGGGGATGCCGGCCTGGCAGCCGCTGTCGCTGTTTACGGAATTTGTGGCCGATCTGGCGGCCGCGCCTGCGCCCGGCGCGGCTCCCTCTCCGGCGCCGGCCCCGGCAACTCCAGCTGGCGGCGCTCAGCCTGCGGCCATTGTTCCGTCGGCGGCGATGCCGCAGCCACAGTCGGTGGCGCCGGGCAGCGGGCTGCCCTGGGATCGGCGCGGCGAGCTCGGTCTCTTCAAGGCGTTCGTGGAAACCTTACAGATGGTGCTCGGTCGGCCGGCCGACGCCTTTACGGCCATGAAACGCGAAGGTGGCCTGGGCGAGCCGCTGCTTTACGCGGTGATTGGCGGAACGGTTGGCATCGTGGCCAAGTTTGTCTATACCTTCGGCTTTCAAATGGTGGGCGGTTCGTTCGCCGGTAGCTCGAGTCATCGGATCTTCGGGGCTGCTGGCCTGTTGGGCTCGATCATTTTCTCCCCGGTCCTGGTGATCATTATCCTGTTCCTGACCGCCGGCCTGATTCATGTCTGCCTGATGATCGTGGGCGGTGCCCGGCAACCTTTTGAAACGACCTTCCGCGTCATCTGTTTTGCCGCCGGTTCGGCCTACCCGCTTCAGGTTGTCCCGTTCTGCGGCGGCCTCGTCGCGGGTGTTTGGGCATTAGTTCTCTACTGCCTCGGGCTGGCTAAGGCTCACGAAACCGATACTGGACGCGCGGTCCTGGCGGTCTTTCTTCCGGCGGTCATTTGTTGCGGAGGCGGCATTCTCCTGGTGGTCTTGGTCGGCGGTTTGGGCGCGTTAAGCCAGGCCTGGCATTAGGATTCCGACGATGCAGGTTTGCCGACGCCGCGCTCTGCCCGGGGAGCTCGATCACGAACTGCTCTGGTTGAGCATTTCGCGGGCCGGCCTGGCCGCTTCCGCCGTATGGCTGAGACTTGGTTTGCCCTGGCCCCACTGTCTTTTCCTGGCCCTCACCGGTCATCCCTGTCTCACCTGCGGGGCCACGCGTGCGACCATGCAATTCTTGCACGGGCATTTTGCGGAGGCGTGGCGCTGGAACCCGCTGGTATTCGTCGGGCTTTGGGCGGTCACGTTTTTCAACATTTACGCGGCCATCGTGCTAATCATGGGCTGGCCCAGGCTGCGCGTGATTGGCCTAACGAATAGAGAAAAAATTCTGGTCCGCTTCGGAATGATTGTCCTTCTGGCACTGAACTGGATTTATCTGCTGACCCGCTCGGTCAATTACGCTTAAGGGAACCGGCCTCGTCTGCGCGACTCGGGATGACAAGCCTGAGGCGATAGACGGTGCGAGTGGCAACCCCGCGGAGTGGACGGCGCAGCGCGCCGTCCCTACCTTTTCTGACTTGGGCGTTGAACGTTGGACGTTTGCTGCGGTCTCCTAGTTTCGTCCCACATCATCGTCCGGCGCGCCGCGGT
>DASXIK010000205.1:0-4225 GCA_036498025.1 Chthoniobacterales bacterium | reverse complement strand
ATCACTCGATCACTCCATCACTCCATCACTCCATCACTCCATCACTCCACCACTCCACCACTCCAATGCTCCATGACTCCAACAACACTCCTGGACAGGTGACATCACGATGAAACCAACAATTTTCCCAACGATCGGAATCTTTCTAGCCTCGTTAGGCCTCTCCGTTCTGCGCGCCGAATCCATCGTCATCGCCGAGGACGACGCCAGCCAACCCGCCTACGGCAGCGGCTGGGATCATTCCAAGAACGGCGGAAGCGGTTTCAGCAACTGGACGCTCACCACCGAAGGCAACGATAACGAACGGCACTCCGGTTTCTTTATCGCCGAGACGAAGAATAATCCGGGCTCGAGCGGAATCGCCAAAGACAACAAAGCCTTCGGCCTTTACGCCAACGGCTCGGGCTTCGAACAGGCGGTGGCCTGTCGAGCCTTCGAAAAACCGCTCAAGCCGGGCGATTCCTTTTCTTTCATGATGGCGAACGGCCCTTTCGAAAAGAAGTCAGACAAGGATGACGATGCCACGCCCGGGTCGATCGGCGTGGTCCTGCGTTCCGGCAACGCCAGCTCCGGCGTGGCCGATTACAACAAGGACGCTCTTTTCGAGTTTGGTTATTACATGGGCAAAGCCAACTACCAGATCTCCGACGGCTCTGGCGCCGACAAGTCGGATTCCGGCGTGCCGCTCAGCGATGCCGGCGTTTCCGTTACCGTCACCATCACCGGCCCCGACACCTACGACCTGGAAATCCAGACGATGAAGGACAAGAAGTTAACCAAACTGCCCGGGCGCAAACTCTCGGCCAGCGGCGCCATCGCCAGCATGGCTCTCTTCGACCGGAACGGCGAGAAATACGACGCCTTCTTCAACCAGTTCCAAGTAGCCCGCGAATCAAAGTAGGCGCACCGCGCGCGACGATTCCGGTGAAAATCCGGGGATTCTGGGGAGCACAGGCGGCCCGCCTGTGGATGCCGGCGGCTCGCCGGCATGAACTTAAAGGGAGAAGATTGTTTCGGCGGGCCGCCGAAACCCACAGGCGAGCCGCCTGTGCTCCCCAGATTGTAGGCACCTCTGTCGGCATTTCCCGCACGTTTGTCTTCAAATCCGTGTAAATCTGTGTTCATCTGTGGCTTAATTCTGCCCACCCCATGAACAAACCCCGCCTGAACTTCTGGCAGATCTGGAACATGAGTTTCGGCTTCTTCGGCATCCAGTTTGGCTGGGGCCTGCAGATGGGGAACATGTCCGCGATTTACGAGTATCTCGGCGCCAGTGAAAGCCAATTGCCTCTTCTCTGGCTGGCCGCGCCGCTGACCGGGCTGATTGTGCAACCGATCATCGGTCATATGAGTGACCGAACCTGGGGCGCCTTGGGGCGTCGTCGCCCGTACTTTCTAACCGGTGCCATTCTCGCGTCTCTCGCCCTGCTTGCCATGCCGCATTCCAGCGCACTTTGGATGGCGGCCGGGCTTCTTTGGGTTCTCGACGCGTCGGTCAACATCAGCATGGAACCATTCCGCGCTTTCGTAGCCGACTTGTTGCCGGACGAACAGCGCACGGTCGGCTTTGCCATGCAATCCGCCTTCATCGGAGCGGGCGCTGTCATTGCCTCGATGCTACCCGGCTGGCTTCAGAGTTCCGGAATGAGTGTCTCCACCAATGCCGACCACCCCATTCCCCGCACGGTCATCGTCGCCTTCACTGTCGGCGCGGTTGTTTTTATGGTCGCGGTCCTTTGGACGATTGTCACGACCCGGGAATATCCGCCGGAGAACCCGGAAGCGCTGCGCCGCAAACAAGCTGAGAGCTTCGGTCACATCTGGATTGCTTTCCGGGAGATGCCGTTGCGCATGAAGCAACTCTCCATCGTGCAGTTTTTCACGTGGATGTCTCTTTTCTGCATGTGGATCTTTTTTAGCGTCGCCGTCGCGCGCAATATCATGGGTGCGACCGACTCACACTCGGAGGTGTACGAACGCGGTCTTAATCTGGCGAGAGATTGCTTTGCCCAGTACAATTTCGTCGGGTTTCTCGCCGCCATCGGCTTTCTTTGGCTGGGAAGACACGTGCCCGCCAAATGGATCCATGTGTTTTCCCTGATGCTGGGAGGTCTGGGTCTTTGCAGTCTCTCCGTCATTCGTGAGCCCTGGATGTTGCTGACCGCGTTCACGGGCGTCGGAATCGCCTGGGCCTCCATCCTCTCCATGCCCTACGCCATGTTATCGAGCGCGCTGCCCTCTGACCGCATGGGTGTTTACATGGGTATCTTCAATTTCTTTATCGTTATCCCGCAGATTCTGGTCGCCATCATTCTGGGCCGGATCATGGAACATTTTCCCCAAGTGAATCGGTTAAGCGCAGTCGTTTTTGGCGGTGTCTGCATGCTGATCGCGTCTGTGATGACGCTTCTGATCCCGAGCACACCGGTGGCGCAGCAGCGCCTGCAACGCATCGCCGAAGAGGAAGGAATGATGCCCACCCTAACTCCTCCGGAAAGTCCGTTGACCTCCGAGTGAGCACAAACCCATGCGCAACCTCGCGCCCTCATCCTTTAATTGTGCTCGCGGCGTGTGCCCTTATCCCGGCTCTTCTCGCCGCCAAGCCTGTGCCTAAGCAAAACCTGAAAGCCGGCGATAACGCCGCCATCGCCCTCTCGGTGTCAGATGCCGAGTTGACCATCTCGTATCGCGCATCGGCGGCTCTCACGGAGCACACGCGCGTTTACCTGGCCATCGGATCACATCAGCAAATCGGCGCCGCCGTCCTCCCGTTCCAGCGCGAGCAAGCTGGTTCCACCGTCTTTCTTCCCTTCAAGGCCGACCGTTTCATCTCCGCACAGGGCTCGCCATCCGGCGCCGTTCAGGAACAAAAATGGGAAAACTGGAAATGGAATCCGCCGCAGGAAACAAAGCAGATCAAAGCAGCGGCTCACGAGGGTACGATCACTTTCCACATCCCGCGGTCGTATTTTGCCGGAGCCAAAGTGGTCGACTGCGCCATTTATGCGAAAGACCTGTCGCAAAATGACGGTTGGGGCAAACTTTTCGGCTGCAGCGATGCCGCCGTGGCTGCGGGTGTCGGTGATCAATACATCACGCGCTATCTCGAGTTGAACCTGGGCGCGACCAACGATCAGATCGCGACGAGCAAGGCGCGGCTGGCGGCCAGGGAAAAGATGCGCATCTACCAGCTGTTTGTTCGGCTCTTCGGCAACACCAATGAAACCCGAAAAGAAGATGGCACGCTGGCCGAGAATGGCGTGGGAAAATTCGAGGACATCAACAATGCGGCCCTCACCTCATTGCGCCAAATGGGCTTCACCCATCTCTGGCTCACCGGCGTATTGCAACAGGCCACGGCGACGGATTATTCCGCCGTCGGCCAGCCTGCCGATGATCCCGATCTGCTCAAGGGCCTGGCCGGCAGTCCCTACGCCATCAAGGATTACTTCGATGTCTGTCCCGATTACGCGGTGGACCCAGCCAAGCGCGTGGAGGAATTCAAGGCGCTTCTCGACCGCGTGCACCACCACGGGATGAAAGCGATCATCGATCTCGTGGCCAACCACGTGGCCCGCAGTTACGACTCCGATATCAAGCCGGATCAGAATTTTGGGACAAAAGGAAATGACGGCAAGGGAGATGACACCTCCGTTTTCTTCTCGCCCACGAACAATTTCTTTTATTTGAAACCCGACGGCTCCGGGCCGCCATTGCATCTTCCCACTCTCAAAGATGGCCAGCCCATCAGTCCCACCTGCAAACTTCCGGGAATCAAATGCGACGGCCTGTTTGACGGCGAAAAGGATCACGGAAAGGTGACCGGAAATAACAAAGCCAGCTGGACCCCCGACCTGGGCGATTGGTACGAAACCGTCAAACTGAATTACGGGTTCGACTTTACGGTGGCTAACAAGAGCGTGCGCGAATATCCCAACGCGAGCGCACCGGACAAGGCCATTCCCGACACGTGGAAGAAAGTCGACTCGATCATCGCCTACTGGCAAGGCCTCGGTGTGGACGGGTTCCGCTGCGATATGTCGCATATGGTGCCTCCGGAATTTTGGAACTGGGCCATCGCGCGGGCCCGCGGACGGCACGCCGACGTCACCTTTATCGGCGAAGCCTACGACAACGATCCCGCCAAGGTCCCCGGGGTTGATCCCGTGATTTCACAACTCGATGGCGGCAAATCCAACGTGATGTTTGACCTGTTGAACGCCGG
>DASXIK010000204.1:0-2472 GCA_036498025.1 Chthoniobacterales bacterium | reverse complement strand
CGACCACTGCGTGGATCTTGGTGCTGGCTGTTTTGGGCTTAGCGCCGGCCTTGGGCATCGGATTTTTTATCGCATCGCCTGCTGGCGATTACAACTGTTGGCTGGCTACGAGGGACGAATAATCGGCTCGACGGAGTCTTGCCCCACCAGGTAGGGACGGCGCTGTGCCGTCCACGCCGCGCGTGCGTTACTCGCCCGATGCCCCAAAGTGGCGCCCGGACCTACTCGTTATCCACCTGCTGCAGCGTTGTCCCAAAATCCTTGGCGGCGTATTCCCGGAACGGTTGTTCCATGGCGGCGACACTGGCGAAGCGCGCGGCATAAACGCGGGGAAAGGCTGCGTTGAAAGGCTGATGGCGCGCCAGACTGTCGAGCAGGGTGAGGAAGGTCGCCTTGTCATCGGCGGCCAGAAAGCGCACCAGGCGCTCGGCCTCCTGATAGAAAATCTGCACGTTATCGTTAGGGGGATGGGTGAAGGCCATCAGCTGGCTCAGCGGAATTAACTCCTCAGGCGCGATGGCTTCCGAGTGCGGCTTGGCCAGGTAACCGCGCGCTCTCTCATAACTGGCGTGGGCGGATTTCGAAGCGTACTGGGCGAACCCCTCGTCCAGCCAGCAGGGAATGCCCCCGGAATAAAAGCGATGCATGACCAGATGAACAATCTCGTGCCCGAGTGTATTCCCTTGAAATCGGTTGGCCGGATCGCGTTGGATGAAAAGGCTGCCAGCCGAATGAATTCCGCCAGTCCACGGTTCGAGACTTCCGAACTGCTGGAATTGCCGCCACTCTTCCGGCTTCTCGAAGATATAGATGTGTGACTTGGTATCGCCCGGGGGCTCGTCGCGTTCGAGCTCTTTGGCCACGACGCGATAGTAGAACTCCGCTTCTACGGAAACAGGCGTGGCCACGTAGCTATGCACAAAGTGGTAAATGAAATGGTCGCTCTCGGCGTGCTTCCATTGTTCGGGATGAATGGCCAGGGCTTTTTCGCCCAGAGGATTTGGATCCGTTTGGCTGAGCGCGGAAAAATCGACCTCACTCAATGAGTTCAGGCCAGGGCTGGTAAAGGCTTCCTGGGCTGAAAGATGAGAGAGGGCGAGGGCCAGAAGCAAGGCCACGCATGGGAGAACAAAAGAGAGCCGCATGCCCTGGTGGGAGCTAGACTCATGCGAGGAACACGGAGTTCCGGGGAGCGCTCGCCGCGGCGAGCGAGTTTGAAAGCCCGGCCGCTCCTTCACCCTCGGTACGGCGGCGGCCCGCGGAAACAATCTTTCACAATCAAAGTTCGTGAAGCCGGGACGGCTTCACCGATACGCGAGACGCGTGCGCTACCCGGAATGGGAGATGCGCGGCGCTTACACCCGCGAGCGGCGTTGGCCGGAATTGCGCGTGTATTTCACCGGCCGGCGTTTGGGTTCAATCTTGGAGATGCCGGTCCCATTTTTTACCTCCATGATTTGATCGCGCAAAAGGGCGGCGCGCTCGAATTCTAAATTGGCCGAGGCGGTCTGCATTTCCTCCTCGAGCTCGCGCAGGAGCTCGGTGAGATCAAAATTGCCGCCGGCCTCCTGGATGACGGCGGCGGCGATTTCGCGCCCCCGCAGGATGGTGTGCAGACTCTCTTGCACAGCCCGGCGCACCGTCTGCGGCGTGATGCCGTGCTTCTCATTGTACTCAACCTGCTTTGTCCGCTGATATTCCGAAATGGAAATCAGGGCCGCCATGCTTTGCGTGATCTGATCGGCGAAAAGGACGACTTCGCCGTTAATATGGCGGGCGGCGCGCCCGGCTGTCTGAATCAGCGAAGTCTGGCTGCGGAGAAATCCCTCCTTATCGGCATCGAGAATGCAAACGAGCGACACTTCCGGGAGGTCGAGTCCTTCCCGGAGAAGATTGATGCCGACCAGAATGTCGAACTCAGCGGCGCGCAACCCGCGGAGAATCTCCACGCGCTCGATGGTGTCGATGTCGCTGTGCAGATAACGCACTTTCAATCCGACATCGCGCAGATAATCGGCCAGATCCTCGGCTGTTCGCTTGGTCAAGGTGGTCACGAGCACGCGCTCGTTCTTCTCCACTCGTTGGCGACAGAGCTCGATGGTGTCGTCGATCTGATGCTTGAGCCCCTTGATGGTGACGCTGGGATCGAGCAATCCGGTGGGACGGATGATCTGTTCCACCACGAGCGGGGCGCCCGGAGTGTGGGTATCGAATTTTTCGGGAGGATCGTCGGTGCGTGAGATCGGCACAGTGGAGGTCCCAGCCTGGATGGCGGGAATGGGACCTTGTTCGCCTGGCAGGACAAACGGCACCAATTCGTTCTCGCCGATCCGATGGCGCTTGTGCGGGAAGTATCCCCGATTCCCGACCACGCTGTTCTTGATCTCGAACTCGGCGGGCGTCGCGCTCACGTAGATGACCTGATTGGTCATCTTCATGAACTCGTCGAAGTTGAGCGGCCGATTGTCCAGG
>DASXIK010000203.1:0-10628 GCA_036498025.1 Chthoniobacterales bacterium | reverse complement strand
CTGAAGAATACACGTTACAGACGCCTCTCTATAAGGCCGTTTATTGGATCGCCACGAATTTTCCGGACGGAGCCGCCATCCTCAAGCAACTCCAGGCGATCAAGTCGAATATTTGGAGTTCGGCAAACGGGAATGCAGCGGACTACCGTGATTTCCCCGGGTTTCCGGTTAAGACCGTCCTCGAGATGGGAAGCAACACGGTGACGACGACCCTGGTGTCGGTGAGGCAGGACCCGCTGAACGACGCCGACTTCGCCATTCCCAATGATTTCAAGGAACTGAAAGCTCCTGATCTGAGCAGCATGCCTGACACCGACGACAAGGACGAGGCGGAAGAAACGGCATCGCCCCATCCTTAGAGTGGTTTTCAACGTTGGCGCCATCGCTTCTCCTGGCTTCCAATTCGCCGCGACGTGGCGAGTTGCTGGCCCGGGCCGGAATCGTGTTTACGGTTGTTCCGCCCGAAGTGGCCGAGAGGGCTGACCCGAATCTTACCCTCGTCGAGTTGACGGCTTGGAATGCCGTGCGCAAAGGCTTGGCCGTGGCGCGCGCCCACCCCGAGGCGGTGGTGCTGGCGGCCGACACACTGGTGGCTCTCGATCATGAGGTGATCGGCAAACCGCGTGACCTGGCCGAGGCAGAACGGATCCTGCAACGGCTCAGCAGCCGGGTTCATCAAGTCTGTTCCTCCGTGTTCCTGGCTCACCTGTCACGCGATCGCCGCTCGCTGCTGCAGGAAGTCACGCACGTCCGCTTCCGGCGACTCAACCGGGCGGGGATCCGGGATTACCTGGCGCGAATCGATCCGCTGGACAAGGCCGGGGCCTACGCGGCTCAGGGGGAGAGTGGCCGGATCATTGAATCCATCGAGGGCTCCTACACCAATGTGGTCGGTCTTCCCATGGAACAGACCCTGCCCGCACTGGCCCGGTTCGGCATCCGACCGCCAATGGCCTAACGAGTCTCCGTCGGCTCCGGTTCCGGCGCCATGTCCGCCACCTTCTCGCGTTTCAGGACGCGGTAGAGGAACCAGACAATAAAACAATTGGCCGCGAGAATGAGGAATCCGGCGAGGCTGGGATGATGCCGAACGTGTCGGATCTCGAGGGGAATCAGCGCGGCCGTGGCGGAAATCATGAGCAACTCGGCCCAGCGTTTTTGCAGATAAACTCCGATGCCTTCGGTGAACAGAACTCCGCAATAGAAAAGCGCGAGAAATCCGGTCGCTCGAAGTTGGCCGCCGGCCAGCACCGCCTGCAGTTTGTTCAGAAGAAAATTAATGAATCTGCTGTGGCCGAGCAGGATCTCGGCGTCGACCCAATCCGAGATCTGATCCATCCAGCCGTTCCGCGCATTCAGAAAAAGCAGGGAGCAACCGAGGCCGAGCAGGAGGAACCCCTTGGCGATCTTAAACAGAGCGATCAGCTTGAGATAACGAACCCGCTGGCGCGGTTGTAAAATGACGGGAGTCGCGTGCGTCTTTGGCATCATGACGCCGCTTTATTGGCGGATGACCGGCTGCTCTCGGCAGCAGATTTCCAGCTTGTTCCCATCCGGGTCTTCAAAAAAGACAGCGTAATATCCCGGGCTGTATCCGGCGCAGATTTCCGGACCCTCCAGATTCCGGCCGCCGGCCTGCCGCACGGTTTCGGCCAGCCGGTCCACCTCGCCTCGCGTCTCCGCCCAGAAGGCGATGCGCGTGCCGTTCGCCTGATGCTGCGGATCTTCGGTAAATCCAAAAAAGTCCCATGGTCCGTCCCCACCCGCGGAGTAAAATGTCCCCCAGTCGCTATCGGAACGATCGGTCGTAAAGCCGAGCTCCGGCAGAATCTGCCCGTAAAATTCGCGTGCTTTCGCCAGGCTTTTTACCCGCAAATCGATGTGATCAAGATGTCGCCTCTTCACTTTTTCGCTGTCTTTCGATCGGCCCGACGAATCATCAATTTTAGTCCCGACCATGTTGAGTCGACCGCGCACACCTTCGTGTCCACAAACCCAAGAGGCAAGGCCAGGTCTCGAATGACATTTTCGTTCACGCTCGTCTCCAGGCCGGAGATTTTCTTGGGCCAGGAGATCCAAACCATCCCCGTGTCAGCCAGGTTGGAGCGCAAGCGCACGAGATACTTCTTCAGTTCATCCCGATCCCTGGTGAAGAGATGGACAAACAGGCAACCGCGCTTCAAAGCGATCTCCAGACGGACGCCTTCTGGCAACTGGCCGAGCAGTTTTGCATAGGACGCGGGTGCATTGATCACGGTGACCGCAATCCCGGGTTTGAACCCGAGCTTCTGAATCAGGGGAGTGCCGGAGTAGCCAGCCATCGCGGATCCCTTTTTCTTGAGGGACTTGCGCCGACCCGTGAAACTCTGTTGTCTAGAAGCGGATTTGCTCATGTCACTGAAGATCGACAAAGCGGCTTACGCCGCAACCGCGCTCGCCTTGTCGATGCTTGCGCCGGGCTGTCAGCCCCGGAGTGAAAGTGTTTCCGGCACCATTGAAGTGGACGAGGTGCATGTCGGTCCGCGCACCGCCGGGCGGGTGGAAAAAATTCTGGCCCAGGAAGGCGATCGCTTGCATGCCGGCCAGATCATCGTGCAACTCGAGGCTTTCGAGATGCGGGCGCGGCGCGAACTGGCCGTCGCCCAGATCGACACGGCCCTGCGCGATGCGGAATCCCAGGCAGCGCAGCTTGAGTTTCTGCGCGACGATGCCAGCCGCCAGGAGGAGCTGCTCAAGCGCAAGGTGGTGTCGCCCACAGATGCGCAGAAGGCTGCCAGCGCCGGTCGCGCGCAGGAAAAAATTGTGGACGCGGACCGGATGCGGGTGGTGCAGGCGCGGGCGCAACTGGCGGACATCGATGCGCAATTGGCAGAGATGGAGGTGAAAGCGCCGACCGATTCGATTCTGGAAGTGCTAACGGTCAAGGTGGGTGATGTGCTCCCGGCAAACCGGGAAGTGGCCACTTTGCTCCTGCCATTGCACCTTTGGGTGCGCGTGTATGTGCCGGAGCCGTGGCTGGGACTGATTAAAGTAGGTGACGAAGTGCGTGTGCGGGTGGATTCCTTTCCCAAGGTGGATTTTCCCGGCACAGTGGAGCAGGTGAATCGGCAGGCCGAGTTTACTCCGCGCAATGTGCAGACGGTGGAGGACCGGATTCGCCAGGTCTTTGGGGTGAAAGTTCGTCTGCCCAGCAATGATGACCGGTTGCGCGCCGGCATGGCGGCCGACGTCATTTTTCCGAATGTGAAGAAGTGATCCCGGCAACGAAGCAACCCCGCGCACTTTTCCCATGACGCGTGAACCGATGATCGAATGCGAGGGCCTAACCAGGCGTTTCGGCGCTTTTACGGCCGTGGATCACGTTTCTTTTTCCGTGGCCAAAGGCTCGATTTTTGGGTTTCTCGGGCCTAACGGATCGGGCAAATCCACCGTCATCCGCATGCTCTGCGGAATTCTGGAGCCGACCGAGGGAACAGCGCGCATCGGCGGACGCGACGTCGTGCGCGAGACGGATTCGATCAAGGACATGATCGGTTACATGTCGCAAAAGTTTTCACTCTACGACGAATTGACGGTGGCGGAAAACCTGACGTTCTCGGGCAAGCTCTACGGTTTGTCCGGGCGGGAATTGGCGCGACGGCGCGAGGAGCTCATTGCCATGACGCATCTCGAGCCCTACCTGGATCGCCGGGCGGCTCTCCTCTCGGGGGGATGGCGGCAACGCCTGGCCATGGCTTGCTCGCTCATGCACAAGCCCACGGTACTTTTTCTCGATGAGCCCACTGCCGGCATCGACCCAGTGGCGCGCCGGGAACTGTGGGATTTGCTCTTCGAGTTTGCCGCGCAAGGAATGACTTTGTTTGTCACCACGCATTACATGGATGAGGCGGAACGCTGTTCGCATGTCGGCTACATTTACATGTCGAAGTTGATCGTCTGCGGAGAGCCGGACGACCTGAAGCAAATGCCGGAGATCAATCTGCCCGGAACCCGGCGCCTGGATGTGATGTGCGATCACGTGACCACGGCATTGCAGGCCATTCATCATTTACCCGGCGTGCGCAGCGCCACGGTTTTCGGTCAATCGATGCACCTGCTGGTGGATGAAGCGGTCTCTTCCGCGGAGATCGAAGCCCGTTTGCGCAGCGTCGGAATCGGCCATGCCGAGATCCACGAGATCGGGCCGTCGCTGGAGGATGTCTTCGTTACCTTGAGCGCAAAATTTTCCGGACAGAAAAAGGCCGCCTGACATGCATCTCTTCCTGAACGCAGTGAAGGACGTGAAATGAAGCGACGCCCCTTTCGCGGCCTCGGGGCCATTCTCTTCAAGGAGTTCATCGTCGTGTGGCGCGATCCCATGACTTTGTTCTTCATGTTCTTCCCGCCGCTCGTGGAAATGATCGCCTTTGGCTACGCGCTCGACACCGACGTCAAGCACATGGCCTTGGTTGTCCTCAATGAGGATCGAACGGTGGAGAGCCGCCAGTTAATTGATCGATTCGTTAATACGGAAACATTTCGCGTGGTGGGCGAAGTCGGGAGCATCGAAGAGATGGCCAGTCAGATCCGCAAGGGGCGCGCTTACGCCGGCCTGCAAATTCCGCCGAAGTTCACCATGGAAGTGCGGGCCGGGCATCCCGCCAGGGTGCAATTATTGGTGGACGGCTCCAATTCCACCACCGCTCTGCAGGCTCTGAACACCGGCCTGAGCGTGGCTCTCACGCAATCGGTCGAATCGCTCCTGCGCGAGACCGGGCGGCGCGATCTGCCGGTGGATGTGCGTCCGCAAATTCTTTACAACCCAACCATGCGCAGCCCGAATTTTTACATCCCGGGTGTCATCGGGGTTGTTCTGCAAATCGGCACGACCTTTGCCACGGCCATGGCGGTGGTGCGGGAACGCGAAAAAGGCACGCTGGAGCAATTACTCGTTAGTCCACTCAGTCGCTGGGGACTCATGCTGGGCAAACTGGTGCCCTACCTCTGCATCGGGATGACCATGGCCGTCATCCTTTTCCTCATCATGCGATTTCTTTTCGGCGTTCCCATTGCCGGCAACGTGGCTGCCATGATGATCTCCACGTTTGTTTACGTCTTCGCCCTGCTCAGCATTGGCTTGCTTGTAGCCACCCGGGCGGAGAACCAGATGCAGGCATTGCAAATGTCCATGACCTTCATTTTGCCGAGCGTTTTCTTTTCTGGTTTCGTCTTTCCGCGGGAAACCATGCCTTGGATTTTTTACGCGCTCGGTGCTCTGCTCCCAGCCACTTATTTTATCACGCTGATGCGCGCCATTATTTTGCGGGGCGCCCATTTCATGGAGTACTGGCCGAATCTCGCGATCCTGGTGGTCATGTCGGTGGCGCTCTTTTGCTTTTGCGCTTTGCGTTTCCGGAAAACGATCGGCTAGAGGCGCGCCATGTACTTTGGCTTGCATCCACTCCTGGCGAGCTTCTGTGACCGGGGAGCGCACGCGCCCCCGCTTGCTGGCGCTGGCGCCCTCGCCAGCGTGCACTTTTTCTGCGGCGCGCTCCGAAGTCCCAAATTCGTTTCGGCGAGGCGCCGAAACCAGCACGCGAGGGCGCGTGCGCTCCCCAGTCCAACGATACGCTCGTATTTTTCCATCGCCCTTTGCTTCTTCTCCGTTCTCCGGCGGGATACCGCAAAGCGGATGACACGCTCCAGATGGGAGCGCATGGAGGTGACGTGATGCGGCGTGGAGTTTCCATCGTCCTGTGCCTCACCGCTGTACTGGTTACGATTTCTGTCGTAGGTTGGTACGGGATGATCAGGATGCCGGGGCGAAACCAGAATCAGGCGACTGCGCTTTCGCCCGGCGATTTGGTCCTGCGCATGGAGCTGATGGCCGATGTGCGAACCGTGGCCGGAGAAATCGGCGAGCGCAACGTTCCTCATTATCCTGCTCTGACCGCCGCGGCCGAATTTATTGAAGGATCATTTTCGCGGGCCGGCCTGGCGCCGCGGCGAGACAGTTATGATGTGCAGGGCAAGCCCTGTCATAACATCGAGGTGGAGATTCGCGGAACCTCTCCGGAGATTGTGCTCGTCGGCGCGCACTACGATTCCGTTTTTGGCGCGCCCGGCGCCAATGATGATGGTAGCGGCGTTGCCGCCCTGCTCGCTCTGGCCCGGCGTTTTGCGGGCCAACCGGTCGAGCGCACTCTGCGTTTTGTGGCCTTCGTCAACGAGGAGCCGCCCTACTTTCAAACACCGCAGATGGGGAGCCTGGTTTATGCGCAGCGTTGCCGTGCGCATGGCGATCGGATTTCCGCCATGATCAGCCTGGAAACCATCGGCTACTTCTCGGATGCGCCGCGATCACAAATCTACCCGGCTCCCGGGCTCACCGCCTTCTATCCCACTACCGGCAACTTCATCGGCTTTGTGGGGAATGTGCGCTCGCATGCCCTCGTGCGGCGCGTCATCCGAAGTTTTCGGGACGCCGGGAAGCTTCCCTCGGAAGGCGCCGCCATGCCTTCGTTTATCCCGGGTGTCGGCTGGTCAGACCAATGGGCCTTCTGGCAGAACGGTTATCCGGGCATCATGGTCACGGACACGGCGCCGTTCCGTTATCCGTATTATCACGCTGCCTCGGATACGCCGGACAAACTCGATTATGACCGCTTCGCGCTTGTGGTCAGCGGGATGCAAAAAGTGATCGCCGATCTGGCCGGACCATCTCGTTAGGCATGTTTCTTGAGTTCGGCCAGGTCCTTTAAAATCTGTTCGCTGTGCTCCGCCGGCTTGACCCCGGTATAGACCCTCGCGATTTCGCCCTTGGGATTGATCAGGAAAGTATTGCGCGCGGCCATCGTCGTTCCCTTGTATTCCATGGTCGATCCGTATTGCGCTGACGTCTTGCCGTCGGGATCGGCCAGGAGCTTGAAATTCAGGCCTTCCTTGGCGCAGAAATCCTTGTGCGACTGGGCGGAATCGACGCTGACCCCGAGAATGACGGCGCCGGCTGCCTCATACCGGGCCAGGTCCCGCTGAAAGTTCTTGGCCTCGAGCGTGCACCCGCTGGTGAAATCTTTGGGGTAGAAATAGAGGACCACCCATTTCCCGCGATATTCCTTTAAACTGACCTGGGAGCCGTCGCCCGTGGTCAGGCTAAACTCAGGCGCAGCAGTGCCTTGGGCAGGCTGTTTTTGTTCTTCGGCGGCACCGAGCATACCGCAGGCCAGCAGGGCGGCGAATATTGAAATCTTTTTCACGCTTTGAACGTATGCCAGGTGATCAGCGAAGGCGATGATTTATTTCCTTTTTTCGCACTTTACGGTGGTGTAAGAGCTTGCTTTCCCATACTGAGTATGGATACTTTCGAGAATCCACTAGATTTCAACCTTCTAATAGTTCTGCCTACCATGAAAACTCCAATTCAATTCATCGTTACCTGCGCCCTCGCCATCGCCTGCACCACCGCCGCTTTTGCCGGCGGCACCATCACCAACGGCACCGCCACTCTGCAATTTGTCGGCACCCCGATTTTTAACACATCGAGCGGCGACGCCAACCTGACTTTCCCCAGCATCGCCGACCAACAGTCGCGTTACACCTGGTATGTTCGCACCGGCGTAGGCACGAACAGCATTTTCAGCGCTTCAAACACGCCGGTTGAGAATTATTCCGGGAACACCGCCACCATCACCTACTCGAACGCCGGGCCGGGCCCGGTGGGCCTGTCGCGCTACGATGCCAATTTCACCATCACTCTCACGAGCAATGCCTCGGGCCAGGCCATGGTCAATACCACGCTCGTCTTCACCGCGTCCGCGACCAACACCAGCACCCAGACTTTCAACCTCTTCCACGTGATCGGCTTTGATCTCGGGGCTAACGGAACGGCCGATACCTATCATGTGGTCAATTCCTCAGCCGTCAGCGGCTCGATCACCGACGGGTCGAACGTCGTTCAATTCACTGGTACCAACGCCGATCGCTACGAATTTAACCTTGGCACCACTCTGAACTCGGAGGCGGGCTCCGGTCTGTCATTCTTCGCCACCGCCGCGGGTACGACCGCGTCGGATTTCTCCAGCGCCGCCGGTGGCGTGGGGATGCAGTTTACGCGCACGCTGGCGCCGGGACAAAGCGCCACGATCACCACTTCATATGCCCTGAACGTGCCGTCCCCGTTGGCCCCTAGCTCGGTTGTATCGCGCAAGACTCATGGCGCCGCCGGGTCATTCGATATTGCTATGCCGCTTTCAGGACCCACCGGCGTGGAATGCCGCAGCGGCGGAACCACCGGCGATTACCAGCTGGTCCTCACCTTTCCCACGACGGTCTCGGTCACCGGAAATCCGCAGGCACAGGTGACCGCGGGCACAGGGCAGATCGGGACGGCAGGTGTCTCGAACGGCGGTGCGGTTACGGTCAACGGGGCCGTGGTGACCGTTCCCCTCACCAATGTGGCCAATGAGCAAAACCTCACCGTCACGCTTGGCACGGTGAGTAACGGGACCAACACGGCCGCCATAAGCGTCCCCATGGGCGTGCTCGTGGGTGACACGAACGCTGATCGCGCGGTTAATTCGGCCGACGTCGGCCAGACCAAATCCTGCACGGGCACTACGGTTAACGCCACGAACTTCCGCGAAGACGTGACCGCCGAGGGCAGTATCAACGCCGGCGATGTCGGGCTTGTTAAATCCAAGTGCGGCACGGCCCTGCCTTAACGCTATTGGCCGGGCCGGCCTAACGGCTCGCTGGGTCATCGGAGATTCTGGAAGCTTGGGTCGGACGAGACTCGCGACCAATGCTTGGAGGGACGCGCCCGGAGGCCGTCCCTCCACTACTTTCGGGGTTGGTTCCTTGGAGATTGAAAAATCTCGCAATCACTCCAAACTGACACTCCCACACGGGTCGGTAGCTCAATGGTAGAGCAGCGCCCTTTTAAGGCGTTGGTTGCGAGTTCGAGTCTCGCCCGACCCATCTCTTTGTTTATGGCGTGGGTCTACATTTTGCGCGGCGCCACGGGCCGTTATTATATCGGAGCAACGGAGGATCTGGAGAGGCGAGTCGCCGAGCATCAACGCGGTAGCAATCATACGACCAAGCGGCTGGGGTATCCCTTGGAACTCATCGCCAAGTGTGAGTTCAGATCGATGACTGAAGCACGACAGATGGAGCAGGATCTGAAAGCCAAGAAGAACCCTCAACTAGCCGTTGCTAAACTGAAAGCCTTGGCTGGCGAATAGGAGCAGCCCCGAAAGCTTTCGGGGTTGGTTGCGAGTTCGAGTCTCGCCCGACCCAGACTGTTCGCCAAAGGCGTGTCCTTCCAACATTCTTGGGAGAGAGCTTGGGACGGGAAGCGGGCAGCTTCCCCCGCCGAAACCAAGTCGCCGCGGCGACTGCTCCCCGGAGGTCGGCGATCGACCGCCGCTACAGCAGCGACAGGAGATCGCGCAGGGAATTCCGTGGCCGGTCGAGTTGGAAGACGAAGAGGCCGGCTTCAGTGGCCGCTTGCCAGTCGCGCTGGGGATCGTCGCCCACGTGCAGGACCGTCCGGGCGTCTTGCCTAACGAATTGGAGCGCGCGCCGGAAAATTTCCGGATTCGGTTTGTCCACCCCGAGCTCGCTGGAGACGAAAACGTGGCGAAAATACTGGGAGATTCCCAGGTGTTCCAGAATGACGCGCAAGCGGCCGTCGAAACTGGAAACGACGGCCAGTGGATAACGGGGCTGCAACTCGTTAAGCACGTCCATCACTTCCGGATACGCTTCCCACACTCCGGCCTCGGCGAAGTGCTCGTAGGCAACCTCGAAAAAATTGTCGCGATCTAATTCCGGCAGCGCGGGAGCCACCTGATCGAGCACGCGAAAGACGATCTCTCGCCACCAGCCTTTGTCATCGTCTTCGCGCGGGCCATCCACGGCCGGGCGCGCGGGCATTTGCTTCCAGGCGGAGATGAAGGCTTGGTCGAGAGGTTCCGGCTCCAGGGCGAGCCCAATGCCGCGGCCGACCAGCGCGTAATGGTGCCCGACGGTTTTGGTTACGTGGAAGAGCGTGCCCACGGCGTCAAAGAAGATGGCTTTGATCATGGGCCGGGAAGGTGGCGTTGGATAATTCGCGGCCATGACGTTAATTGGAGCGCGATGTTCCCGGCAGAGCAAACGCCCGTCGCCTGCACCTCGCGAGGAGGCGTCGGCCCATGAACCTGAGGACCCTGGTGGATAAACTGCATGCGGGCATCGACCTCAGCAGCGGGGATATTGCCACGGCGGTCACTCTGCTGCTTTCAGACCAGGAGGAAGACGAAGCCAAGGCGGAATTCCTGACTGCGCTGCACGCCAAGGGCGAAAGCGCCGAGGAGATCGCCGGTTTCGTTGAATTGCTCATGGAGCGCGCGGTTGACCCGGGGCTCAACCCGGCGGAATTCGCGGGTCCCATGCTGGACGTTTGCGGCACGGGCGGTGACGGTCTCGATTTCTTCAACGTTTCCACCACCATTATGTTTGTCCTGGCCGCCGGAGGGGCGACGGTGGTGAAACATGGCAATCGCAGCGTGACTTCGCGGAGCGGGAGTGCCGACGTCATCGAGCAGCTCGGCATTCCGCTGCAAATGACTCCCGAGGATTTGCGGGAATGCCTGAAGCGCCATGGT
>DASXIK010000202.1:0-1962 GCA_036498025.1 Chthoniobacterales bacterium | reverse complement strand
CATCTTGAGCATCGGCGCTGTTGTATTTTTCACCTTGCTGCTGGTCACGGGAAATACCATGGCCATCTCCGTCCGGGAGCGCACGGCTGAACTTGCCGTTCTCAAAGCCATTGGTTTCAGCGACCGTTCGGTGCTCTTTTTCGTTCTGGGGGAAGCGCTACTGATCGCTCTCCTCGGCGGGCTCCTCGGCTTAGCGCTTGCAGTTTTTGCGGTGCCGCTGTTGGCGACGGCGCTGAACGGCTTGCTGCCAAACCTGGTTCTTTCTTATACCGTGCTGGCTTCGGGCCTGGCATTCGCGCTCCTGGTCGGCGCCGCCAGCGGGCTACTGCCCGGCATTGGCGCCATGCGCTTGCGCGTCGTCGACGCGTTGCGGAGGGTCTGAGATGGCTATTCCCGTTGTGTATAACTTCCGCAGTGTACGGGCCCGCTGGGCTTCGGCAATCGTGGCGGTTGCCGGAATTGCCGGGACCGTCGGTGTCTTTGTCGCCATGCTCTCGCTCGCGCGAGGCTTCCGGGCAACGCTTGTGTCCTCGGGTTCGGAGGGCAACGCCATCATCATGCGCGCGGGCGCTACATCGGAAATGATGAGCGGTGTCGACCTCGACGCGGTGAAGATCATTCAGGACGCTCCGGGGATCGCGCACGACTCCTCCGGCCCTCTCGTCACTTCGGAAGTAGTCGCAGTCGCGCCGTTTCCTCTACGCTCGACCGGCACCGATGCAAACGTGCAAGTTCGAGGAGTTTCTGCGAACGTACTCACCATTCGCAAGAATGTAAAGATCATCGAAGGCCGCATGTTCCAGCCCGGCCTTTCCGAGCTGGTTGTAGGCCGCAACGCTTCGCGCACCTACGGCGGGTTGACCCTGGGCAACACCGTCCGGTTTGGCGGCGGCAATTGGACCGTGGTGGGCATCTTCGACGACGGGGGCAGCGCTTTCGATTCAGAGGTGTGGAGCGACGCGCGCGTCCTCGATGACGTTTATAAGCGGCCTAGCAACCTATTTCAGTCGGTAACCGCACGTCTGACTTCTCCCCAAGCCTTGCAGCAGTTCAAGGATTCGGTTACATCCGATCCCCGTTTGAACGTTCAAGTGAGCCGCGAGATCGACTATTACGCCAAGCAGTCGACCACTTTGACTACGCTGATCACCGTATTGGGCGGACTCGTCGCAGGAGTCATGGCCATCGGCGCCATCTTTGGCGCGCTCAACACGATGTACTCCGCAGTCTCTGAGCGCTCCCGTGAAATAGCCACGATGCGCGCCCTCGGCTTCGGTGGCCCTTCGGTCGTCTTTTCGTTCCTGATCGAGGCGCTGCTGGTCTCATTTGTGGGCGGCCTGCTCGGATGTCTGGCGGTCCTGCCGTTGAATGGCCTGACCACAGGCGCAATGAACTGGCAGACGTTCTCACATTTGGCTTTTGCCTTCCGCATCACGCCGGACCTCCTTGCCGGCGGTATTGTCTTCGCTTTGCTCATGGGTATCATCGGCGGTCTGCCACCGGCGATCCGCGCCGCACGGCGTCCAATCGCGTTGGCTCTCCGCGAACTCTAGCAGAAACCTGCCTTGGCGACACTTCAAGCAGGTTAGCAACTCCATCGGGCTCACAAACGTCTGGAAACCGGCTCAACATCGGGGCGGCCGATTTGAGAGAGGCCTGGATGACTTCGGGCGACTTGGCAATCTGCGCCCGCAGTTCGTCGCCAATCCTGGCAGCGGCGTCAAAGGAAATGTCCTGGGGCAGCGTGGCCCGGATCCTAAGGTTTCCTTCTTCGAGAGGAGGCATGAATTCCCCGCCAACGAAGGTAAAGAGGATGCCCGCCCCCACAAGGCAAATGACGGCCACCACCCAGGCGAGCCTCCGATGGGCCAGAACCCGCGCGGCAGGTCTGTTACGAATGAGTTTTTCCACCAATCCTCACCCAGGCTGTATAGGACTTTAGCGTCACTGATCAGCCAGAGG
>DASXIK010000201.1:0-10643 GCA_036498025.1 Chthoniobacterales bacterium | reverse complement strand
ATTGTCTACGAGGAGGCCGGGATTGAGGAAGTCGATCCGCGGAATGAGAGTGCGATAGGACAGATTAACGCGAGTGCTTCTGCGCAGTTCGTCACCGTGCGCGACGGCCTCGATCTGCCCACGATCGCTGCCTTCCGCCTCCTGGCCGCGAAATTGGATCCGTGGCATCCGATCCTGCTCAAGGATACGCTGCGCCGCGTCATCGCGGCTAATGACGAAGCACGAATTGCCCGTAACGCGGGTGAAGGAGCGGCCGGGCTTTCCAATGACGAAACAAGCCCGAATGATCAAATGACCAAGAAGCAGCCAGGCGATTCCGTTCGGGATTCGAGCTTCGTCAATCCTTCGACATTCGACATTCGTCATTCGGAATTCTTGGAGACGCTCCTGGTCGCGTCGACGAACGTCGGCTCGCTTCTCTGCGATGGCATCGGCGACGCCGTTCTCGTCCAGGGCGAAGAAGCGCCGGGCCAGGCGTTGCGTCTCTCTTACAATATTTTGCAAGCGGCCGGATCGCGCATTTTCAAGACCGATTACGTGGCCTGCCCTTCATGTGGGCGCACGCTCTTCAATCTGCAAACGACGACTGCGCGCATCAAGGCGGCCACCATGCACCTCAAGGGCGTCAAGATCGCCATCATGGGATGCATCGTGAACGGCCCCGGCGAAATGGCCGACGCCGATTTCGGTTACGTGGGCGGCGCTCCCGGCAAAGTGAATCTCTACGTCGGCAAGACGCCGGTGAAATTCAATATTCCCGAAGCCGAAGCCGTCGAGCGCCTGCAGGATCTCATTCGCGAGCACGGCAAATGGATCGAGCCAGCGCCGGCGGTCTCCGCCCTCGCCTGATTTCGGACTCGGCCAACAAATAAAGTATTTTGCTGCGGCATGAATTCTGGTATGCAGAGAAGCCATGATAAAGAAATCAGCGTCGATATTTTCAGCGTTGGTATTAATGAGTGGAATTTTTGCGCCGGCAGCAAAGGCGCTTTCGCTCAACATCGAAGTTGGTGATCAGCCGTACTACCGCCACGGCGGCGGATACTGGTCTAACGGATATTACTACGTCTTGGTTCCGGGACATTGGACTTGGAGAAACCATAACCATGTCTGGGTGCACGGACACTATCGCGTCCGCTAGCCTTAGGTCCGCAGCCGACAGTTGGCAGGGACGGCGCGCTGCGCCGTCCACTCCGCGGATGTGAAAATCATGCGCGCGGTGCGGACCCCGCAGCGCGGCGCCCTACCCGTTTGACGAAACCGCCTCTCGAGAGCATATTGTGCCCTCTTAAATTGTAGGGTGGGCGCTTCGCCTGCCGAACCTCAAGATGGCAACCGTGGCGGTTGCCCTACAAACGCAGAGCATCCCATGGATAAGATTCGAAACATTGCCATCATTGCGCACGTTGACCACGGCAAGACCACCCTGGTCGACCAACTGCTGCGCCAATCGGGCACCTTTCGCTCCAACCAGAAGGTGGAGGAACGCGTCATGGATTCGATGGACCTGGAGCGCGAGAAGGGCATCACCATCCGGGCCAAGAACGCTTCCTTTCAGTGGAACGGTTACCGCATCAATATCGTGGATACACCTGGCCACGCCGATTTCGGCGGCGAAGTGGAACGCATCATGAAAATGGTCGATGGCGTTCTCCTGGTGGTGGACGCGCACGACGGACCTCAGGCCCAGACCCGCTTTGTTTTGCGCAAAGCCCTGGAGAACAAAGCCAAGCCCATCGTGGTGATCAACAAGATCGATCGCGAGAACGCTCGGCCGCACAAGGTTCTCGACATGGTCTTTGATCTTTTTGTGGAGCTGAAGGCCAACGACGAGCAGCTCGATTTTCCGGTGATTTACGCCAGCGCCAAGAACGGTTTCGCCATGCGCGAGTTGCATGACGGCAACGAGAACCTCACGCCGCTGTTCGAAGCGATCGTAAAACACGTCCCGCCGCCCACGGTTTCGCCCGAGCCATTTTTGCAGATGCTCGTTTCCAACCTGCACTACAGCGATTATCTCGGCCGAATCGCCATTGGCCGGGTGGTCAGCGGCCGTGTGGCCGTGGGCGATTCCATCGTCTGTATCCATCGTGATGACCGCCGCGAGCGCGGCACGGTGACCGCTCTTTTCACCTACGAAGGTTTGGAGCAGGTCGAGACCAAGCATGCCAGCGCGGGCGACATCATCGGCCTAACGGGCTTCGAAGAAGTCTACATCGGCGAAACACTGACCGACCGCGAGGAACGGGCGGCGCTCCAGTTTGTCGATATCGATCCGCCGACTATTCGCATGCGCATCCTGGTAAACGATTCGCCGTTTGCCGGTCGCGACGGAAAATTCGTCACCGCCCGGCATGTGCGCGAGCGCCTGGTGCGCGAGACGCGCGGCAATGTTTCCCTGCAAATGAAAGACACGGAGGCCGCCGGTGCCTTTGAAATTAATGCGCGCGGCGAGATGCAGATCGCCATTCTCGTGGAGCAAATGCGCCGCGAAGGCTATGAGGTCATGGTCTCCCGGCCCGAGGTTATTTTTCAGCGGGATGCCGCCGGCAACGTGCTCGAGCCAATCGAGAATCTCTACGTTGATCTGCCGGCCGACAATCTCGGCGATGTCATGCAATCCATCGCCGGCCGCAAAGGCGAGGTGGTGAACATGCATCATCATGCCAATCGCGTAGCCGTGGAAGCGGTCATCCCGACGCGTGGTTTGATTGGGCTGGAGACCGATCTGGTGAACATGACGCGCGGCGAAGGCGTGATGAGTCATCTCTTTCGCGAATACGCGCCATTCAAAGGCGAGATGGAAGGGCGGAATCGCGGTGTGCTCGTTTCCATGGAGCCGGGCATAAGCACGGCCTACGCACTCAATAATATCCAATCGCGCGGCCGGCTCTTCATTGGTCCGCAGGAAGATGTTTACGCCGGCATGATCGTCGGCGAGAACGCCCGCGCGGATGATCTCCCGGTCAATCCCTGCAAAGCCAAACATCTCACCAACATGCGCAGCCAGGGCGACGGCAAAGGTATTCAACTGGAGGCGCCGCTCCGGTTCAGTCTCGAGCGCGCTATTGAGTACATCGGGCCGGACGAATTTGTCGAGGCTACGCCGAAATCGCTCCGTCTACGCAAACGCATTCTCGATCCAACCGCGCGCAAGCGCGCAGCCAACAGTCTGGTTACCGCGCCAGGTTAACCTGGTAGGGACATCGCGCTGCGATGTCCACTCCGCGGATGTGAAAAAGATGCGCGCGGCGTCCACACCAACACAATTCGTATTGATCTGCTCCCGCCTCCCGCTAGATTCTTCACGGCAATGGAGTTTGCCGTTCCCACGAGGGAAAAACCGCTTGGGCTGATGACTCCTACTGATGCTGGAAAGGCAACGGTCGGAGTTTTTTTATGCTCAATTATCTGTGGGTCATGATCGGCGGTGCGCTCGGAACGGGCGCACGTTTCTGGCTCTCGGGCCTGGTGGCCCAGCGTGTCGGTGAGTTCTTTCCGCTGGGCACGCTGATCGTGAATGTGAGCGGTTCTTTTGTCATCGGCTTGTTTGCCGCCGTGGCCGATCCGCTGGGACCCTTCCTCGTCGGGCCTCGGTTGCGCCAGTTTTTCATGATTGGCGTCTGCGGCGGCTACACCACTTTTTCGTCATTCAGCCTGCAAACGCTCGACCTCGTGCAGCAGGGCGATTGGCTCAAAGCCGGGCTCAATACCGTTCTCTCGGTTGTTTGTTGTCTCATCGCCGTTTGGCTGGGACGCATCATCGGTTTGGCCATCATGTCACGATAAGGAGCGAAAATAATTTATGAACCTTCCTGAAGACGCCATCCTTCTCCGAATTTTCGTGGGCGAAAGCGATCGCTGCGAACATCGCCCGCTTTACGAGGCCATCGTGATCAAGGCGCGGGAGGCGCATTTGGCCGGGGCCACTGTGTTCCGCGGGCCCATGGGCTTTGGCAAGTCGAGTCACGTGCACACCGCCAAAATTCTGCGCCTCTCCATGGATCTGCCCATGGTGATCGAAATCGTTGATACGGAGGACAAGGTGAACAAATTCCTGCCGCTTCTGGACGAGATGATGGGCGGCGGATTGGTCACCATGGAGAAAGTCAAAGTCATCCAATATCGCCACGGCGGGTAGGACGGCGCGGCTCGCCTGCAGGGGGACCTGGCTCTCCGAGCACCATGCTGCAAGCAGCAGTTTTTGGCGGTGATTAGTTAGGGTCCCGCATCCGCGAAGAAAGTCGAATTGTCGCTGCTTGCCACTCTAGGAACGGAAAGTAAGCATCGGTAGCTCGGCGATCTCCCCTTCGTTTAACACAAACACGCGGTCGGTCGGCTCCGGCTTGATGACGTGCGTCCCCGTAAAACCGCCGAATGCGGGCAGCACGGCGCAATGGGCGCCGAAATGAAAGCAGGGCAATCGCATGCCGCACCGAACTGCCGGATGGATGTGGCCGGCGACGACATACCCTTCCCCCGAGAAAAACGGCGCGTGGGAAAAGACAAACGGCGGATCGCACAGGGTGTTGTCGGTGATGTGGAATCGCCAATCCTCCGGCACAGCACCGGAATGAATGTCGTGATTGCCGCGGATGAGATGAAATTCCAAGTCGCGATGGTTCGCGATCCATTGATTGAGCGATTCGACGGTGGCGATGCTCTTTCCTGTTTTCGCGTGAAAAAAATCGCCGAGAAAAATCATGCGACGGGCGCGAGTCGCCGCCAGCAGCGCGTCGAGTCGCTTCAAATCTTCGGCCGTCACATCCTCGGGAACGGGAATTCCCGCATGTCGAAAGGCGGAAGCTTTTCCAAAGTGCGGATCAGCGACGAGTAATGTTTTCTTTCGCGGCCAGAAGATTGCCTTCTCAGCGAAGAGTTCCATGCGCTCGCCGGAGCAAATCGTTTCCAAGCGGTTCACGCGCAAACCTCCTTCTGCGCGGCGGCCTCGAGTTGCTCGGCCATGCGCACGATGCGGTCGATCCATTTCTCCGTGCTGACGCTGGCCTGGACAAAGGCCGCCCACAGCGGAAAGGAGAGTGGCGTCAATCGCTCAGTCTCGACCAGTTCGAGCTCGAGCCCGGCGATCTGCTCCAGCACTTTTTGCATGCGTTTTACTTCCAGTTGCCGCTCCAGCACCTCGCGCCGCGCCTGATGCAGCAGCAGATTCTGCGGATCGTAACGCGCGAAAACGTCGTAAAACAAACCGCTGGAAGCCTGAAGCTGGCGGACGGTTTTCGGCTGGCCGGGATAACCTTGAAACACCAGCCCAGCCACGCGGGCGATTTCGCGAAACTGCCGCTTGGCGAGCTCCGTGGAATTTATGCATTCGATCAAGTCCTTCACGAGATTGTCGGGTGACAGAATCTTTTTCCATTCGTCGCGCAGAAAGAGAATCGGCGCGATGCCGAGCAATCCAAAACCGTAGTCATTTACCGTCACCGACAACGTGCTCGGAGAAGTTTGCGCAATGCGATGAGCGACGAGTGCAGCGAGTCCTTCGTGAACGAGTCGACCCGCGAACGGGAAAATGAAATGATGCGTTCCGTCGCGCATGGCGGTGCGCTCGATCAAGAGCTGGCGCGGTGTCGGAATTCGCGACCAGCGGCCCTGAATCTCCAGCACCGGACGTGCCGCCTTCATTTCCCGTCCTCTAAAAATGTTGTTGGCCGCCTCGAGCAGCTTTCCGCGCACGGCGTCGGCCAGTTGCGAGGACAATGGCATTTTTCCTCCCATCCATTGGGGAATTGCGCCGCCCGTTTTCTTCGCGCGCCGAACGTAGGCCACCATGTCGCGCACGCGGACCAATTCCAGCTTGTGACCGGCGAAATTAAAACGCTGGCCCGGGCGAATCCTCGCGATGAACGATTCCTCCGTGCTGCCGAGCGTGCGGCCCTTGAGAACGCGAATGAGCACGGAGCTGTCGCTCGTGATGGTCCCGATCGACATCCGGTGAATACGGGCCAGATCCGGCGCTTCGACGACAAACAACCCATCGCGTTTGATCACGCGCTTGAAGTGCGGATACGCCTGGAGTGCCTGTCCGCCGCGCGTGACAAAATCCATGCACCATTGCCATTCCTCATCCGTGATATGGCGATAGGAGTAAGCGTTTTGCACTTCCTTGCGCGCTTCATTGGCGTCGAACCCGCCGGCCACTCCGAGCGTGACAAGATGTTGTGCCAGCACGTCGAGCGGCCGGTCGAGCGGTTCGCGATTCTCCAGCTGATGCCTGCCAATAGCGTCGCGCACGGCCGCGAACTCCACCAGTTCCAACGCGTGCGCTGGCACGCAAACGATCCGGCTGACCGCGCCCCGGCGATGCCCGCTGCGTCCTGCCCGTTGCAACATTCGCGCGACACCCTTCGGCGCGCCCACCTGAATCACTTGTGCGACCGGGGGAAAATCCACGCCAAGATCGAGACTGGATGTGCAGACTACGCAGCGAATGTTTCCCGCGCGCAGCCGGATCTCCACCTCTTCGCGCAGCTCGCGATTGACCGAGCCATGATGCAGCGCGATGTCATGACTCCAGTCCGGCCGCGCTTCCTGCAAGGCGCGAAACCAAATCTCGGTCTGCGAACGTGTGTTCGTGAAAAGCAGCGTCGTGCGCGCCTCCTCGAGTTTCTGAATCACCTCCGGCAGCAGTTTGAGTCCGACGTGTCCGGCCCAGGGAAAATGCGCGACGTTTTTGGGGAGCAGTGTTTCGACGACGGTTTCCTTTTTCACATCAGCCGAAATCAAAACGGCGTTCTCATGGTGCGTGCCCACGAGGACGTTGAGCGCTTGATCAAGGTTGCCGAGCGTCGCCGACAAACCCCACGTTTGCAGTTGCGGCAGCCACGCGCGCAGATGGGCGAGACAAAGTTCCGTTTGCACGCCGCGCTTACTGCCGAGCAGTTCATGCCACTCGTCGACCACAACCGTGCGCAGGGATTGCAGCTTGGCGCGGGTCTCCGGATACGAGAGCAACAGCGAGAGACTCTCCGGCGTCGTCACCAAAGCGGACGGAAAAAGTTTGCGCTGCCGGGCCCGCATCGCTGAGGCGGTATCGCCGGTGCGCAGTTCCACCGTCCACGGCAGTTCCAAATCCCGCACCGGCCTCAACATCGCGTTGACTGTGTCATTCGCCAGCGCGCGCAGCGGAGTGATCCAGATGACTTGGATCGGCGGCGCAGCTTTGGAATCCAGGGTTTCAGGCTGAGCGAGCCAACGTTGCAGCGCCGGAATCCACACCGAATAAGTTTTGCCAACACCGGTCGGCGCGTGGATTAGGCCGCTTTTGTTTTCACCAAATGCCTTCCACGTTTCCAGCTGATACGGGAACGGCTTCCAACCGCGCGCCTTGAACCATTGCTGGAGCGGATCTTTTGCTGCACGGTGCGACGAACTCGCCTGCTTCGAGCGAATATTCGCGTGAATCGTTTTTGGGCGCATGATCAATGATGGAGCGTTTCCACAGTATCTGCTTGGCCAGGTTTTTTTTCTTTCCGCCGGCGGCTGAGGCGCGGGAATCGCCCGGCGATGCCGGTTTGTGACTTGGAGATTTTCGAATCCTCCGAACGCGGGTTCAATGTCCAGCGTCGGGCGCATCACTTCGTGAAGCAAGGGCCGCTGTTCGCGCACGAAGCGTCGTGTTTGGCCGTGTCGGCGAGAATGCAAGTTTGCTGTCGAGTGCATGGGTTGTGTTCATATGAACATTGTGCGGTACCGGGAGATCCACAAGAGTCAAACTGCGCGCCCGCACGTGTCCGTGTGTGTCCCACCGCAGACCTAACTTAAGCACGCAGGGCTCAAAATCGTACGGCTCGCCCGTTTGGCATTTGGCAACGGGCTCGGAGATCGCGTTCCACCTCAGCGGGCTCTTGTGTAGCGGCGGTCGGTGACTGCCGAAAATCGACGGGGTCCAGCTCCACCGTTCGTCCTTTCGCCGTTTGACAAGGCCCGGCTCCTGCTATTGAATTCCCAGGTTACTTTGCCTCCTCGATCAGTGTCTTCTTCGAGGCGTTCCGGTTCCGATTTCCTCGCGAACAAGGTCTGTCCGGCAAGTCGTTATTAGGAAAAAATTTTCCCAGCTCATGGCGGGACATAGCAAGTGGTCAAAGGTCAAACGCTTCAAGGGCGCACTCGACGTCAAGCGAGGCAAGATCTTCAGCAAATTATCCAAGGAGATCAGCATCGCCGCCAAGACCGGCGGAGGTGATCCGGGCGCCAATCCGCGCCTGCGCAGCGCCATTCAGACAGCCCGCAGCCAGAGCATGCCGAACGACAACATCGAGCGCGCCATCAAAAGGGGCACGGGCGAAGGAAGCGAGTCCACCCACTTCGACGAGATGGTCTACGAAGGCTACGCGCCGGGCGGGGTCGCAGTCATCGTCGAGGCCGCCACGGACAATAAGAACCGCACCGCCGCCGAGGTTCGCGCCATCTTTACGAAAAACCACGGGAACCTGGCCTCCTCCGGCAGTGTTTCCTACATGTTCCATAAGAAAGGCCAGATCACCGTGCCCCGCGGTTCCATGCCCGAGGAGCGTATCTTCGAGCTGGCCCTGGAAGCCGGCGCGGAGGAGTTGACAAACGAGGAGGATGAGTATGTTATTACCACTTCCCACGATCAGCTATACGCCGTAGCTGAAGCACTCAAACAAGCTGGTGTCACTACCGATGGGCAAAAGTTTACGTACATTCCCGATTCGACTGTTCCGGTCGCCGACGAGACCGTTGCGAGGCAGATCTTGCGCCTCTGTGATGCCCTCGAAGACGATGACGACGTGCAAAACGTCTATTCAAATTTAGACATACCCGACGAATTGCTGGCCAAACTGCCGGCCTGAAAATTTTTTAATGCCGCACCAATTGCGCGGCGCGCTGATGCAAAGGGAACCTCCCGACATTTTTTATGGAAGATAACCAAAACCAACCACCACCGGGGGTGGAGACGGGCAATCAACCCCGGCCGGCCGATTCCGGCAGTGGACCGGGCGCCGATCAGCGCCGTCGTCGTCCCCGCCGCCGCTACCCGCGCCGCCGCTTTTACGATCGCGGGCCGGGCAACGACAATAACAACTCCAATGCCTCCCATCAGGATGGCGCCCCGGATTATCAGCAGAATGGTCCGGGCGGAGACAACTTTTCCGACGCCGAAGCGGGCGAGGGCCGCGGCGACCTGGAGACGGGCGAGCAATCGCAGGCGGAACCGGAACTGGGTGAGGGTATCATCGAGATTTCCGGCAAAGGCTTTGGTTTCTTGCGCGATCCCAAACGCAACTTCGTGCAAACGCCGCAGGATATTTTTGTCACGCCGGAAACGGTTCGCCGCTTCGGCTTGCGCGACGGCATGTGGATCCATGGCGAAACCCGCCGGGGCAATCGTGGGCCGCAGTTGACCAAGCTGACGACGGTCAACACAGAGGAACCCACCAAGTATAACAATCTGCGCCCGTTCGAAGAGCTGACCACGATTAATCCGAACAAACGGATCAAGCTCGAGACCGTGCCCGATCGTTACACCACCCGCATTATGGATTTGATGACGCCGCTTGGCATGGGCCAGCGGGGACTCATCGTGGCGCCGCCGCGCACCGGCAAGACCACGCTGTTGCATCATATCGCCGAAGCCGTGGCCAAGAATCATCCGGAGATGAAACTCATCATTCTCCTGGTGGACGAGCGACCCGAAGAAGTGACTGATTTCAAGCGCTCGCATCCGAACGCGGAGATCATTGCAAGTTCCAACGATAGCGACATCAAGAGCCATACGCGCCTCGCGCAGCTCGCCATCGAACGGGCCAAGCGCCTGGTGGAAGCGGGCAAGCATGTTTTTATCCTGCTCGACTCCATTACGCGGACGGCGCGCGCCTTTAACAATGCCATGGGCGGCGGCGGGCGCACCATGAGCGGCGGCATCGATGCCCGGGCCATGGAAATTCCGCGAAAAATCTTTGCCGCAGCCCGGAACACCGAGGAAGCGGGTTCGTTAACCATCGTGGCCACCGCTCTGATCGACACGGGCAGCCGCATGGATGAGTTGATTTTCCAGGAGTTCAAGGGAACCGGGAATATGGAAATGGTGCTGGACCGCAAAATCAGCGATCAGCGCATCTATCCGGCGATCGACATTTTCCTCTCGGGCACGCGGCGCGAAGAATTGCTGCTGCAGGCCTGGGAGCTTGAGAAAATCAATCTGATTCGCCGCGGCCTGGCCGGTCATAAGCCGGAGGAAGCCATCCAGCGCCTGCTGATGTTCGTGAAGAAATTCCCGACCAATCACCAGATGTTGAAGGAAATCCCGGGTTAATCGGACTGGGGCCGGTGTTGACTCGGTCTGTCTGCATTTCATCCGGCCGCTCATGATTGGCCCAGAGCGTTCCTGACTCGGAATGCGGACACGACGAATTCTTCGCAAACTCACGGGTGTCCGGCAGGCACGCGAGGCGTCCGAGCTGGGGACGTCCGCCATTCATGAGGCGACTCTCGCTGCCATTGCCAGCGCAACTCCGGCCGGCCTGAACGGAAATCATCTGGATGTCGGCAGCGGCACGGGCGAACTGCTTCGCCTCGTGGGGGCGCGCTATTCCCTGCGCCCTTTCGCCTGCGATTACACGGACAGGTTCATGGAGACGCCAGGGCAGAAGGTGACCATG
>DASXIK010000200.1:0-2926 GCA_036498025.1 Chthoniobacterales bacterium | reverse complement strand
CGGATGCCAAACCGGCACGGTGGCCAAAGATATGCTACCCGAGGCAGTTGCGCGCCCTGGCGAGCATGGATTTTGAACTGTTCGATGGATCTGCCCCTATCCTATTTAAAAGTGCACGATTCCGGCCTGCGCCGCCTGTTACTGGCGGCGCTGGCCGGCTGGTTGGCCTGTGCCTTTCCCTTCGGCGCCCAGGGGACGGTTTGTGATTTGACCGCCTCCCCGGGTTGGACTGCCGGCCCACCAACCATTAAGGGCCCGGATCAGAAAGTCGATTACTCCAGCACCAGCCCGATAACTTACAATCGTCTGCCGGAAGCTGCCCCGTGGTGGAGCACGCCCATCGCCTGCGTCGTGGTCTCGGCCGTGGAATTTCGCCGTTGGCGGCGGCGGAAGAAAGCCGATCGCGTCTGATTGAAAGAATTTTATTCCGACACGCGGGGGCGTCCCGCATAGACGGCCACTAGGAGTAAAACGTAGGTGATCGCCCGCAGAACCGACCAGGCAACCCCCAGGCCCGCAAAAACCGATGCGCGAGTAGCTATGGGGACGGTGCTTTGCATGGCCCAACTCTGAACTCCGGCCTGCCCTATGGGGATGACCAGGCAAAGAACCAAGGTCAGGCCAAAAGCCAGCAAAGCCCAGAGCGAGCCCCGTGGCGCCTGTTGCCACTTAATCAGGATCACCAGGAGGGCCGTCAGGCTAACGACAAGCACAGGCACCTGTACAGCGAAGGTTGAAAGAAACAGTTTAAACTGGTCTGAATTATTCATGGATTTCCTTTGTCGGAGAAACGTTAGCCTACAGACAGACTATTGCACGACGGGTTGACGGTGGCGGGTGTGGGGGACGAAGCCGCGATCGGCCAGTTCGTTATGGGCCATGTACTGGCCGAGCGCGAGGATGGCGATCAAACCGAAATAGAGGATCGACATGGTCCAACGCTGCGCCGTCGGGACTTCGAAATAGCGCTCTTCTTCGGCGGTGCGCCGGCGGAAGAGCGAGAAGACGCGCGGCAGTGAGAGGATCACCATGAGCCAGACAATGAGATTGGGATGCGTCCAGCCGAACCAGACAAGGAGGGCCAGGCCCGGCAGCCAAAGCCAGCGCGAAAGCGCGGTCACGATCCGGCCGCCATCGAGAAAGCCCACGGGCAGCAGGTTGAAGAGGTTGAGAAAATATCCGGTGGACGCCAGCGCGATGAGAATGGGTGCATCGAGCGTTTGCCACATGACGTTGCAAACGTGCGCGCCCAATCCGCCAAGGATGGGCCCGCCGATGCTGACGCACGCCTCCATCCAGGCATTGCGCGGCTGATCTTTGAGCAGAATAAATGCGCCCATGAAGGGAATGAACACAGGCGCGCTGACTTTGAGTCCGAATTTCCGGGCAACCAGGAGATGGCCGCATTCGTGCACGAAAATCAAAAGGACGAAGCCGACGGCAAACTGCCAGCCAAAGACCAGAGCATATGCCCAGATCGAAAAAATCATGGTGCCGCCGGATTTCAAAATCACGGGCAGGAACTTGAGCAACGGCAGGATAAAAAACTTCACCTTGGCGAAGAACTTGGCGATGAGCACGCCAACACCGGCGATCGGGCCCAGCGCCTTTTTGACGCGCGGCCACCATCCCTCGGGGCGAGGGGGCGTCACGTCGATCGGGTTAGTCTCGGAAGAGACAGTCATGCAATGATGATACTCGATGAGACGGCGGAACTGCGCCAATCGTTCGATCTGCCGGGACCACGGAAGTAAGATTGCAGCGTCCCAAGCCGCAGGGTCAGCAATCGAATCTCATGCGGAATTCCGCAATTCGTTAAAGGCCGCGCCCAGATGGGCCAGGACATTGCGCGGCAGCAGGGATTCCTCACTCTGGCCGCCATGGAAAATTGAAATCTCGGCGGCGCGCCCGCAGGCCCAGGCGCCGACGCGCGCGGCGTCGTAGAGGCCCAGCTTGCGACCCATCAATCCCGCGCACACGCCGGTGAGGACGTCGCCCATCCCGCCAGTGGCCATTCCCGGGTTTCCGGTGGAGTTGTAACTCAGCGGCCGGGTGCGCTCGGCCACGATGGTGCGGCTGCCCTTGAGCAAAAGGGTTACGGGAAACTGCTCGCAGAAATTGCGGGCGGTGCCGGCGCGCGACATCTTCCCGGAATCGAACAGACGTTGCATCTCGCCCGGGTGCGGCGTGAGCAGACGGGGGCTGGGCGAACGCTTCAGCGTGTCGGGTTTGCTGCTGAGAATGTTGAGGGCATCGGCGTCGATGACCATGGGCTGCTGCGCCTGATCGATGAACTTCAGGATATCGGAAGCGCGTTCCGTCCCCAGCCCGGGGCCGACAGCCCAGACATCCGGTTTATGGTCTAACAACTCCTTGATGGCACGATAAGGCCGCACCATGGCCTCAGCGGGAGCGATCGGAGCCATCACCGAGTACAGTTCCCGGGGCACAAATAATTCAACCAGGCCGGCGCCGGCACGGAGCGCTCCCTCCGTCGTCATGATGGCCGCGCCGATGAATCCCTCCGACCCTGCGAGAATGCCGATGCGGCCGAGCTGGTTCTTGAAGGAGCTGAACTTCCGTCGAGGCAAGAGCCCCCGGAGCGAATCGCGCGTGGCCAGGATTTCATTGCTGGCGGTCTCTGGGACGACCAAATCGGGCAGGGAAACCACTTCCAGCCGGCCGACAACATCGAGGGAAGAATCAACGATCAAGCCATGCTTGGCGAATCCGATGGTGATCGTAAAATCGGCCTGGACCCAGTCCTCTGGATCGGTTTCACCGGTGTCGCCGTTCAGGCCCGTGGGCAGATCGACCGCGACGATGAAGGCGTCTTCTTCGCGCCGCACGCGATTGATTTCCTTGGTGGCACTGCGGATTGCCTCGCGCAGGAGTTCATTGGAACCGAGCCCGAGCAATCCATCGA
>DASXIK010000199.1:0-7401 GCA_036498025.1 Chthoniobacterales bacterium | reverse complement strand
GAAGTCCGGCGTCAGTGATCAGAGCGACCGTTTCCCCGGTCTCCAGCCGCTCGATCAACTGGGCGGTACGCATCGCCTCATTGTGTTCGTGGTAACTCAGCAGGGGACGGGTTATTTGAAAATGCTTGAGCAACATGCCGGAATGGCGGGTGTCTTCCGCAGCCACGACGTCCGCGTTTTTCAAAGCCTCCAGCGCGCGCAGGGTGATGTCGCCAAGGTTTCCGATGGGAGTGGCGACGACGTGGAGCATGGCGCATCATGGGACAAGAAAGGCGCGGAAGCCAGTCGGCGTTGTGACATGTGGCGGTTGCCTATGACCGCCGGTTTTCCCGCGGGCCGGCCTATGCGATGTTGGTGGAACGATCCAAGCTTTGCAGGAACCCATGAAGCCGGAAATGCCAATGACGTCGCCCTGCGGCCGGTTCCGTGGCGAGGGGCGTCACCGCGACCGGGCGATTTTTCCGCGCATCGACTATTGTTTTCAGTCGGGGTTCAATTTTGCGCGTGGCTTTTCCTCCCCTGAGGATGACGGCGCGCGCCGCTTTCGAAACCTCAGATGTCAGTTACTGGCGGAGTCGGCGCGCGAACAGAAGCGCGAATTTATCGTTCTCAGTCTGATGATGCTGACCTGCGTCTGGCCGATTCTTTCCATGATCGTGACCGTGGTGCAGCTTTTCAGCCGGCACCATCCGTAGCCGTCAGTGACGGCGCGGCAGGAACTCGTCGCGATGCAACGCCGTTTGGTCGGGGGCGAAGCCGTGCCGCATGATATTCTCGGTGACCACCCGCGGAACGACGAACTGCAGGAGGTAATCCTCCCCACCGGCCTTGGTGCCGCCGCCGGACATCTTAAATCCGCCGAAGGGATGCCGTCCCACGACGGCGCCGGTGCAGGAGCGATTAATATAGACGTTGCCGGCGACCAACTCGGCCTTGGCCCGCTCAATATTGGCGGGACTGCGCGAGAAAAATCCAGCGGTCAGGGCGAACTCCGTGCTATTGGCCATGCGAATGGCTTCGTCCAGGTCGCGCGCTTTCATCACACTGAGCACCGGGCCGAAAATTTCCTCGCGAGCGATGCGCATCTCCGGAGTGACGTTGCCAAAAATGGTTAGCGGAATGAAGAAACCCTTCTCCGGAACATCGCCCTTTTGATATTTCAGAGTAGCTTCGGCTTTGCCGACTTCAATGTACTCCTGAATGTTCCGGTAAGCCTTTTCGTCGATCACCGGTCCGACGGTGATGCCCGGCTCAACGGGATCACCCATACGCAGGCTGGCCGCGGCTGAGAGCAGCCGGTCCATGACGCGATCATAGTTTTCTTCGAGCACAATGAGCCGGGAAAGCGCGGAGCATTTCTGCCCCTGATAGCCAAAAGCGGAGTAAATCGAATCCACGATGGCTTCGTCTAGATCGGCGTCGGAATCGATGATGACCGCGTTTTTTCCGCCCATTTCGCAAACCACCCGCTTCAACTCGCGCTGGCCGGGGCGTGTCTTGCCGGCGCTCTCCCAGATGCGCAGCCCGACTTCGCGCGAACCAGTGAAGGCAATGACGTCGATGTCCTTGTGATCGACCAGGTGCGCGCCCATGACCGAGCCCTTGCCGGGGAGAAAGTTGAGGACGCCGTTGGGGACCCCCGCCTGCTCGAAAATCTCCATCAACAGGGCGCCGCAGACGGCTGATTGTTCCGCCGGCTTCATGATGACGGTGTTTCCGGTGACGAGGGCGGCGGTGACCATGCCGCAAAGAATGGCCATGGGAAAGTTCCACGGAGCAATCACCAGCGCGACGCCGCGCGGCCAGTAGTGCTGATAACTTTCCTCGCCGAGGACGTGCTGAGTCAGGCGCGGCCGCCCGCGCAAACGCATTTGCTGCGCGTAAAACAGGCAAAAATCCATAGCCTCACGAATATCGCCGTCGGCTTCGGCCCAGGCTTTGCCCACTTCGAAAACCTCCAGCGCGCAAAGCTCGAAGCGCCGTTGGTCCATGATGGCGGCCACGCGCTCAAGCAGCTGCGCGCGTTCCCCGAAGGGGGTGAAACTCCAACGGTGAAATGCTTCCCGCGCCGCCTTGACCGCTTGTTCCGCTTCCGGAATGCCGGCTTCAGCCACGTGCCCAACGACTTGATCCGGCCAGCTCGGGTTGAGCGAGGCGATGGTGTGCTCCGTCCAGACTTTGTCCCCGTTGATGACGAGCGGATATTTTCGGCCCAGACGGGTGCGCATTTCGGCGAGGGCGGCGCGCATCTTCTGCTGCGCTTCCGGGTGCACGAAGTTGACCAGGGAA
Source organism: Chthoniobacterales bacterium (assembly GCA_036498025.1). Lineage (GTDB taxonomy): Bacteria > Verrucomicrobiota > Verrucomicrobiia > Chthoniobacterales > UBA10450 > JBBRDU01. The sequence continues at coordinate 5,112 of DASXIK010000199.1, read as the reverse complement.
GCGTTCTCGTAGGCTTCGGGGGCCACTTTGCGCGGCGCGCCGTTGAATTCGTGGCCTTGCTCACCGGCTCGCGGCGCCGACCGGGAAGCTTTCGCTCCATTGGCGCTGACCAATTTCGCCGGATCGCGCAGCAAGGATTCTTCCGAGGCGTTATCAGAGAACTTCGCCCGCAGGAAGCCTTCGTTAGACGTATTTTCGAGCAAACGCCTAACGAGATAAGACATGCCCGTGAGCAGTTCTCCCACCGGGCAGTATTCGCGCACGCGATATCCCATATCCACAAGCGCGCGTTTGACGGGGCCGGCCATGCCGTAAAGCAGCTGGAACTCGAAACGATTGCGCTCAATGCCCAACTCTTCGGCCACGGCCTGCGCATGGGCGATGCTGCGCACATTGTGCGAGCCAAACGCGGCGGTCACGATCGATTCGTTCTCCAGGAGCACACGGGTGAGAGCTTCGAAATTGGCATCGCTGCCTGACTTCTGTTGGAAGACCGGAATATTCCAGCCGTTTTGCCGGGACTTTATGCGCTCGTAATCCCAATAGGCGCCTTTGACCAGGCGAACGGTAAAGCGCGTGCCCCGGGCCCGGCCCCAGGCCAGCAGATCCTGCAGATCCTTTCCGGAATCCTGCAGATACGCCTGCACCACGATGCCGGCATGCGGCCAATTCCGAAATTCCGCTTCCTGGAAGAGTTCCTTAAAGAGCGCCAGGGTGGTATTTTTGTGGGCGTAGCTCTCCATGTCGAAATTGACAAAGGCGCCCAGTTCGCGCGCCCGCCGCAACAACTGGCGCAGCTTGGGCGCGAGATGCGCGATGGCATCGGTCGGGTCGGCCGGGTTCATCTGGGAATAGAGCGCCGAGATCTTGACCGACAGGTTGACCACGGGGAAAAGGTCGGAATTCTCGCCAAAGGAATCGGGCCAGCCGCGCGTCTCGCGCGCCAGCACTTCCAGGAGGTCGAAACAACGCACCGTGTAATCCGTGGCCTCCTTTTCGCTGACCACGGCTTCGCCTAACAAGTCCACGGTAAAGCCAAGGCCCTGGCGATGCCGCTTGCGCAGGGTGCGCAAGACGTCATGCGGGTTCCGGCCGGCGATAAACTGCCGCGCCATCCCCGAGACGTTCCAACGCAGAACCTGGCCGCTGACCCAGGGCGCCAGGCGCGCCAGGCGGACGCCGGTGTGCACGATGGGAGCGAAGCCGTTTTGCATATCGGCGAAATATTCCTCGAGGTGCCGCACGATCTCGCCGCCGCGCCGGAGCGAGGCCAGGACGTCCACAAAGCGGAACATCTGGACCTTGAAATGTTCGTCCCGCATGGAGAGCGCCATCATGCGCTGATAAAAGCCCGCCTTGCTGAAAATCGATTCCGGATGGCGATCAACCAGCTCGAAAAGGCGCCGGCCGCGCCGTGCCACCTCGGCCTGTAGATCACTCATAGGACAAAATTACTCGCTCACTCATCTTAGGCAAAGCGGAACGAACCTGCCTTCAGCAAGAAGCTTGCGCAATCCTATTCCGACGGACCAGCTCCCTGCCTCCATTCGCGGCCAAGGCATTTGCCCGTTGGGCGAAAGTCGTTTAGGCAAGGGTCTGATGGAGCACCGCGGCTCGCGCCACGATTTTGCCAGCGATAACACTGCCGGGATCTGCCCGGAAGCGCTGCGTTTCCTGGAGGAAGCCAATGCCGCGGCCGCAGCCTCTTATGGAGATGACGCCTGGACGGCGGAGCTTCAGCGCCGGGTCCGTGAGATTTTCGAAACCGATTGCCAGGCCTACCTGATTTTCAACGGCACGGCCGCCAACGCACTGGCTCTGGCCCAGCTTTGCCGGCCATTTCACGGCGTCGTTTGTCATGAATTTGCTCATATCCAAACGGATGAATGTGGCGCCCCAGAGTTTTTTACCAATGGCTGCAAGCTGCTTACCGTCGGCGGCGCGAACGGGAAGATTGATCTCACCGAGGCTCACGCCGTGATCGCGCGGCATCGTGATCTGCATTCCCACAAGCCTCGCGTCATCAGCCTGACGCAATCGACAGAGCTCGGGACGGTTCACAGCCGCGAGGAAATAGGGGCCGCGGCTGAGTTTGCCCGCTCTCACGGGATGCTTGTGCATATGGATGGGGCGCGTTTCGCCAATGCGGCGGCATTTCTGGAGAGTGCCCCCAAAGAATTGACCTGGCAGCTCGGCGTGGATGTCCTCTGTTTGGGCGGAACAAAAAACGGGCTGGCAGCGGGAGAGTTGATCGTGTTTTTCCGCAAGGAACTCGCCGCCGAGTTCGAGTATCGGGTCAAGCAGGCGGGGCAGCTCGCTTCCAAGATGCGGTTCCTGGCCGCGCCGTGGTGCGCTCTCCTGCGGGATGATCTCTGGTTGCGCAATGCCCGGCACGCCAACGCTGCCGCCCGCCGGCTGGCCGACAAATTGCGGCGCGAAGCCAGGCTTGTCGGGGAGTTTCCTGTGCAAAGCAATGCGCTGTTTGTCCGGCTGGACAATCAGTTGGCGGCCGGCCTGCAGGAGCGCGGTTGGAATCTTCTCAAATTCCTCGAGCCGGACGTCCATCGACTCATGTGCTCCTGGGCGACCACGGACGAACGCGTCGATGAGTTCATCTCAGATGTGATGGCGGCATTCCCGCCGCCGTGATCTCGTAAGATCCCGTTCTACAGGGTTGCGTCCCTCCGCAGACGTCGTATAAACGGGCGGTGAAATTCTTTGCCCGACTCGTTGTTGGCAGTGCGCTCTGTCTTGCCGGATGCAGCACGGTCCAGGATGTCGTCGATCCGTTTCGGCTTTTTCATCACCCTTCACCCACGCCGGCGCCCAGCTCATCCGTCGCCACCACCCATTCCGACGTTCGCAATGCGGGACATCCCGTGCCGAAATCGAGTCCCGCGACGTCTCCTTCACAGAGTCGCCCGACTCACTATGTCGCGAGCCCGTCGCCCTCCCCCAGTCCAGTCAGCAAGGTATCCGCGACTGGGTCTGTTGCCGTCCCGAAACAGAAATCCACACCCGCTCCTGTGCCAGCTGCTCAGCCCGAGGAAAACTTTCCTATCGGCAAACCGGTGCCCGACAAGCCTGGATATGTTTTCAGCCCGTATGAGCCAACTAAATACGTGGATGTCACTGGGTTTCCCAGCGGCAGCAAGGTGAAGGATCCCTACTCAGGAAAGATCTTCCTCGTCCCGTAAAGGGGCGTCTTTCTGAGAGAGAGGATTTTTCTGGAAATCGTAGCTTTTGAGGGGCCCGCGCACACCTCCTGCTTCTAGAAATTATATGCGACTGTTCGTTCCCCCGTCGTCTTCCCGGGCCGGCTGGTTCTGGCCGCGAGCTTCCTGGTTTTAGGGGTTTTGGTGCCGGCGAAGATTCGCGCCTACGTCCTCACTGGTGCCAGTTGGCCCACCAACAATCCGATGACCTTTCAGATGGTTTTGGGAAACGCCGGGCGCACGCTTAGCGACGGAAATACTTCATGGGACACAGCGGCCCTGCCCGCCGGCGCCGCCTGGAACCAAAATGTTCAGAGGCTTAACCTCGTCATGTCCCCTAATCCGAGCGCGCCCATCAGCCAGGGCGACGGGATCAACTCCATCGCTTTTGCCAGCTCCTTTTTCGGAAGCAATTTTGGTTCGAACACCTTGGCCATCACGGGCTGGTACAGTCGAGGCGCTGTCACCACTGAGGCGGACATTCTCTTCAACAATCACGTCAGCTGGGATTCCTATCGCGGTGCTTTACGCTTTGGAAACAACGGTTATGCCATCGGCGAGGTGCGCCGCGTCTTGATTCATGAACTCGGACATGCCATCGGCTTGAATCATCCGGACTCGGCCGGGCAACACGTGGTCGCGATCATGAATTCAGTGATCAGTGCGGTGGAATTGCCGGCCACGGATGACGTCAATGGCGCGCAAGCGCTCTATGGCGCCCCCAGCGGCAGTCCGACACCAACTCCGACGCCCACGCCGGCGCCGACACCGACACCGACACCGACGCCCACTCCAACACCGACACCGACCCCGACACCGACACCGACGCCGGCCATGCCCGCGATTTCTCTGGCTGTCGCACCGGGCAGTGTGCGCACCGGCGGCACCGCGACCTTCATTGTGTCTGCTTCATTTGCCAACCCGCAGACTCCTACAACCGTCTACTTTTCCATGAGTGGCAAAGCGCGGAGCGGCCAATACAATCTCAATGCAGTTCAGTTTGTCATCCCTGCCGGGGCGACCTCCGCTAACGTGACGTTGTCGGTGGTTTCCGGAACAAAAAAGGCGAAGGCCGCGACGATGACTCTCTTGGGCGGCTCCGGTTACACCCTTGCCACTTCCAAGTCGGCCACGGCAATGATCTCCAAGTAGCATGAAAAAGCTTTATTCTCTCCTTGTCGCCGCGGCCCTCGTGACCTCTGTGAACTCGGCCCGGGCCACCACCGTTATTCCTCCTTCTTTTGATCAGCTCGTTCGCCAGGCGGAAGTGATTTTTGAAGGGACGGTCACCGATGTCCGTTCGCAATGGGTGGGCGAAGGCGCCCAGCGCCACATCGTCACCTACATCACCTTCCACGTGGAGGACGGCATCAAGGGCGACGCGGGCCAGTCGTATGCGATCCGCATGTATGGCGGGACGGTGGGCGAGGATTCCATGGGCATCAGCGATGCCCCGACGTTCACGGTGGGGGAGCGGGAGATTCTTTTTGTGGAGAATAACGGAACCCAGGTGATTCCGCTGGTTGGGCTCATGTATGGACGTTTTCACATCCAGCGTGACCAAACGGGTTTGGATATCGTCACGGGCAATGCCGGCGAGCCGATCAAGAATGTCGACCAACTCGGCCGGGACATGGAGTCGGCAGCGCCTGCACCGGCGGAGCCAGACATGACGGCCGAGGCTTTCAAAGCCGCGGTGCGCAACAAGCTGCAAGCGGTGCAGTAAGCGGGTGGATCGAGCTTTCCTTAGCTCGATGTCAGAAGCGTTCGCGCCTTTGGCCGCGCCCCTCTCGAACGTTTTACGGATCCTGACTTTGCTGAGTCTGAGCGCGCGATTGATCCCTGACGTCGGCCGCGCGGTCGAGGGCGCGTTTCATGTAATTGTGTTCCGAGGCCT
>DASXIK010000198.1:0-5539 GCA_036498025.1 Chthoniobacterales bacterium | reverse complement strand
AGATGGAGAACACCGGAAGAAGTGAAGTCTGCCCAGGTGGGAGATTGCAAGGGCAAGGCCGTGGCACTTTATGAAGAGCTGCGGGCCAACGGCGCGCGCAATGTCCGACTGGTCATTGGCAAGCACCGGGCCAGCGATTTGAGAACCCACGCCTGGGTCGAATGGGAAACGCCCCAGGGAACATTTCTGCTCGATCCCACGTTCAACTGGACGGCGGCCAAGACGGACCACGAAAACACTTCGACCTACATTCCGTTCTACGCCTACGAAAGCGGGCGCAAATACCGCGCCTTCAATCCGGCTCTGATGTCCCCGCAGTATTCGTTGAGCGCCCAGGTCGCATCGCGAGAGTGATTTCGGCCCGGAGTTCGGCTCGACGGAGTCTCGCCCCACCGATAGAGCCGAGTACGGCACTCGATCATCTCCCCGCGTGGTGGGGCGAGACTCTGTCGAGCCGACGCTTATCAGCTGCCGAAGCGCCGCATCGGATCGCCCATCGCCAGATTGACGAAACAGTTGGGAATTAGCCAGAGACGGGCGACTGTAGTGCCTATGGGAAACAGTCAAGGCAGAGATAACGTCAGGAAACGCGCAGCCCGTCGCAAAAAGACGGAGCGCCTCGCCCTCGCCAAAAGCAAAAAGAAAACGGCGAAGTAGGGCAGGTGCGATCCGCGCCCCGTCACAGGGTTGGGCGCCGGCGCGAAACTCTTTCCGCGCGGAAATTCTGCGTTGTGCTCCGAACCGGTCTGGGTAGCTTTGCGTTCCTGCACGGCGAAGGTCCCGAGAAGCAAGTATTTCTGCTTTTCAGGCGCTTCGCCGACATTGCAAACTGGGCCAGGATTGCCAGGCAAATCTTTTAAACGCACCGCTAGCTCAATTGGCAGAGCAAGTGACTCTTAATCACTGGGTTGTTGGTTCGATTCCAACGCGGTGCACTTTACTTAACTGGACGTGTGGCGCTTAAGACGCAAATGGTCCACCTTTAAGCAAAAGAAGTTTAAGCAGTCCATAGATAGGGGATGCTCCGAATAAATGGGCAAGAAGTGGCTAGTTGTCGGCGAAGTCCCAACGCTTCCCATGAAGTTTCCCGCCCGACTCCCCCAAACTACAGGACCATGTCTATGAAAAAAATAATCCTCTCCCTTCTCACGGCGACGGCTGCGCTCACTCTCTCGACGGCGGGCGCCTTCGCTGGCGAGGAAGCATTGCCCACCGGGCAGAAACTCGACGCGCAACTCCTGCTGGCCTTGAAGCAAAGTCGGGGACAGCCCCCGTTCGACAAACCGACGTCGCTGCAGCCGGACATTCCGGTTAAGGATGGGGCGTCGGTGCTGGTCGACATAGATGCCACGGTTTCGGCGGATTTGGTCACCCACATCCCGTTCATCGGTGGGACGGTCGCCCCAAGCCCTGACACGTCCCACATCATTCGCGCGATGATTCCGCTCTCGCAGTTGGAAGCTTTGGCCGGCCGCGGGGACGTTAGGTTCATTTCCACGGCAAGACCCACCGTCACCGCGAGAATCGGGCCCTAGGCGAAACTTCAACCCCCATATGAAATCCACGACGAGCCCGCGAGCCCGAGCAGCGCTTTGGGCGATCCTTGTCCTGGCGTTCACGGCAGGCGGAACCGCCTCTGCTTTGAACATCAACCTGAGCTACGACCCGGACGCCACCTTCCTGGCCGCCGGTTTGACCGCGGCGGACATCGTCAACATGAAATCTGCGGCCGCGTATTCTGCCTCGCAGTTCACCAGCAGGTGTAACGACCCCATCGACGTCAACATCAAGATCACGGCGGTGTCTGGCACTGGCACGCTCGGGATGAGCAGCACTTTCATCAACTCGGTGGCCAGCTACGCCGCTCTCCGAGCCGCGATGGTAAACGACTCGACCTCCCCGGACGACGCGACGGTGCTAGCCGCCGGCGGATCCCTGCCCGCGGCGGATCCGATTGGCGGAGCGCACATGTACATCGTGAGCCGGGCTGAAGCCAAGGCGTTAGGCTTCATCGCCAATGACCTTTCCAATGACGGAACCTTCACCTTTGGTAGTGGATTCAGCTACACCTACGACCCGGCTAACCGTGCCGTAGCCGGTAAGATTGATTTCATCGGCGTGGCCATGCACGAGCTCTCGGAAATCATGGGCCGTATTGGAGTGATGGGGCAAAACATCACCGGGCAGGCGGACTATGTGCCGCTGGACTTGTTCCACTATACGGGGGCGGGCGTACGGGGTTTGAACAACGGTGCGGCCAGGTCTTTCTCCATTAATAACGGGACGACGCTCCTCAAGGCATTCAACAACGCGGCGGCGAACGGCGGCGATTTGCAGGACTGGGCCAGCGGGACGAATGACTCCTTCAACGCCTTCAGCAATTCCGGTGTGCAGAACGACCTGACCGCCGTGGACATCCGGGTCATGGATGTCATCGGTTACAATTTGGGATCGGGAGCCCCGACAGCGACCGGCGCGGTGTCGCGATTGACGCATGGCGGGGCTGGCCCTTTTGATGTGGCCCTGCCACTGACCGGGACCGCCGGAGTGGAATGCCGCTCCTCGAGCACCTACAACATTGTCTTTACCTTTAACAACGGCCCTATCACTTCGGGCACGGCGATGGTGACCTCTGGGACTGGGATGGCCGGCACGCCGACCTTTAGCGGCAGCACCATGATGGTGCCCCTGACACTGGTGACCAACGCCCAAAGGCTGACCCTGACGGTGAGCAGCGTGAACGGGGTTGGCTCGGCCAGCGTCACCATCGGCTTCCTGATTGGTGACACAAACGGGGATGGCTTGGTCAACGCCGCCGACATTGGCCAGACCAAATCCCAATCGGGCAATGCGGTTACTGGCTCCAACTTCCGCGAAGACGTGACGGTCGACGGCCTCATCAATGCCAGCGACGTCGGCCTGGTGAAATCCAAATCCGGCACTGCCTTGCCTTAGCATCCCTAACAGTTTTTTAAACTTTTCATAGATAGCCTGCAAATCGGATCACGGTAAGGTAAAGACTCTTAATCACTGGATTGTTGGTTCGACTCCAACGCGGTGCACTTTACTTTGAACTCGACGTCGCCTGCCACCGTCAAACAACGCCGCGTGCTCTTTCATCGCGATTTCCGCGCGTTCAGCGGCGGGCATCTCAAGGTCTGGGATTATTTTCAGCATGTGGCGGCTTTGCCTAACTGGACCGCGCGCATTGCCTTTTCCGCGGAATCGAAATGGGACGCCAGCAATCCCTGGATCCAGTCACGCGAAGCAGTCGGGCCGTGGGATCCTGCCACGGCGGATCTCCTCTTCCTCGCCGGCACCGACTGGCGTGTCCTCTCCCCTGCGCAGCGACAGAACCCGCCGACCCCGATCATTAACCTCATTCAACACCCGCGACACGCCGAGAAAGGGAGCGAGCTGCGAAGCTTCCTGAAACACCGGGCCATCCGTATTTGCGTCAGCGAAGAAGTTGCTCAGGCCATCAAAGCGACCGGCGAAATCAACGGCCCGGTCTTCGTGATTCCAAACGGCGTGGACAGCTCATCTCTCCCGGCAATCAAGGATCCGGCCAAGCGCACCACCGATTTGCTGATTTGCGGCTTGAAAGCACCGGAGCTGGCGCGCATGGCTTACTCTCATTTTGCGGGGAAGAATCGGAACGTGCGCTGGCTGATCGAGTGGATGCCGCGCCAGGATTATCTGGCCCGGCTCGCCAACGCAAAGATCACGCTGTTTTTGCCGAGACCGAGCGAAGGCTTTTATCTTCCGGCTCTGGAAGGCATGGGGTGCGGCACCCTGGTCATCTGTCCGGATTGTGTCGGCAATCGCAGCTTTTGTTTCGACGGCCTGAATAGCCTTCGTCCCGCATATGAGAGCGACGCAATTGTCGCCGCGACCGACAAAGCTCTGGGACAAACCGAGAGCGAGCGCGATGCCCTGTTGGCGGAAGCCCAAGCCACTTTTCGCGCGCATTCTCTGGAGCAGGAGAGAGCCGGTTTTTACAAAATCCTGGACCAACTCGACGAACTGTAGCCACGGCGCTCGGCCCGCCGTGTTCCCCTGAGTATCTTCGCATCGTGCAAGCCGATCGCTCGCCACTCCGGCAGGTGGTGGGGCGAGACTCTGTCGAGCCGGCTTGTGGCAGATTTTGATTTGGCGGCTCGAAAGAGTCTCGCCCCACCGGCAAGGTCAGCGCTAATAAAAGTGACTCTCGAAGCGTTCCAAGGGCGGGACCGTCGAAGAAAAATCACGTTCGACTACACCGTGGACCCCCGGCAGAGCGGGGCGGCTACAGTGCCCGTCTTGCGCCCCCTGAAGCCATATGGTAGGCAGCGGAATGCGTAACGTGCTCATTACCGGCACGCCTCGATCCGGCACCACGCTCTTCTGTTCCCTTCTGAATAAGGTGCCGGACGTCGTGGCTCTGCATGAGCCGATGAACGTCTGGGAGTTTCCCAAGTGCAAAAATGCCGGCGCCGTGGCCGACGTGATTGAGCGCTTTTGCGCGGAGACGCGCGCCTCTCTGCATGAGCATGGTTACGCCCTGTCTAAACACGTGGCCGGAAACATTCCAGACAACGTTGCCGCCGACCAGGTGAACCAACGCGGAACGCGCTTGCGCCACACCGAGCATGGCAAAGTCTTTGTGGAAAAACCGCTCTCGCAAAATTTTGACCTCGCCATCAAACATCCGGTCGCGTTTACCGCTCTGCTGGAAACTTTGGTGAAACGTTTCGATTGTTACGCCATCATCCGCAATCCGCTGGCCACCCTGGCCTCGTGGAACAGCCTGGCCTGGCTCAATGTGAAGGACGGGCACGCGCCCATTGGCGAAAAGCTCGATGCCACTTTGCAGCGGGCACTGGCCGCCGAGCGCGACGCCGTTGAGCGCCAGTTGCATATCCTGGAATGGTTTTATCAAAGGTTCCGCGCTTTTCTGCCGGACAGCTCCCTGATCAAGTACGAAGACCTGATCGCCTCGCGCGGGCGGGACCTGGCCCGGTTTTTTCCTGGAGCTTCGGCACTCGATGAAAATCTGAGCTCGAAGAACGTGAACAAATTCTACGATCGCCCCCTGATGCTGGACCTGGGCGAGAGATTGCTCGCCCGGACGGGCGTGATCTGGGACTATTATAGTAAGAGTGATGTGGAAAAACTGATGGCCGAGGTCGAAGCTGCCCCGGCTGTGCCCTCGAATCCTTAGCTTCCAGACCGGCCATTGCATTGAACCTGCTCTGTCGCTTCCTTAACCGGCCATGAAAGTAGTCATTCTCTGCGGCGGCAAAGGCACGCGGCTTCGCGAAGAAACGGAATTCCGTCCCAAGGCCATGGTGCCGGTCGGGGGACAACCGATTCTCTGGCACATCATGAAGACCTACGCCCATTATGGGCATCAGGACTTCATTCTCTGCCTCGGCTACAAGGCGGAAATGATCCGCGAATATTTTCGTAACTATTCCTGGAACACGTGCGACGCCACCTTAAAACTGGGGCGCTCGCCTCACGTCCGGTTTCATAATCGGCACGAGGAGGAGGATTG
>DASXIK010000197.1:0-3946 GCA_036498025.1 Chthoniobacterales bacterium | reverse complement strand
CCGCCTTCTACCCCGCCTGCCGGAAGGAGGTCACGAGCGTGGCCGGGGTCTCGAACGGCGTCCCGTTCCGGGCCAGGGGCGTGCGCGTGCTCGAGCCTGGCTGGACGGTCCTGTACCCGCGGAGGAAGGAGGGCGCGAGGGAGGAGGAGCAGGAGCTCCCCGAGTTCCGCCCGGGCGAGAGCGGACCGCACGAGCCGTCGATCCGGAAGGGCGAGACGGCCCCGCCGAAGCCCTACACCGAGGGCACCCTCCTCGGGGCGATGGAGACGGCCGGGAAGCTCGTGGACGACGAAGAATTGAAGGAGGCGCTGAAGCAGCGGGGACTGGGCACGCCGGCGACGCGGGCGGCCATTATCGAGGGTCTTATTTTTCAGGGTTATCTCATTCGGCAGGGGCGTGAATTGATTGCCACGGCCAAAGGGTTGGCGCTGATTACATTGCTGCGTGGTATCGGCGTCTCCGAGCTGACTTCGCCGGAAATGACGGGCGAGTGGGAATACAAACTCAAGCTCATGGCCAAAGGCGGGATGGAGCGCAACGAGTTTATGAAGGAAATCAAAGCCTTCACCCGCCAGATCGTGGAGAAGGCGAAAAACTTCGAGGGCGACACCGTAGGCGGCAACTTCGAGACCCTGGAGGTCAAATGCCCCAAGTGCCAGGGCGGGCCGTTCGAGGAGGATTATCGCACGTTCAAGTGCAAGTCCTGCGGACTCATCGTGTGGAAGACCATGGCAGGCCGTTTGTTCGATCGCGCCGAAGTGGAAACATTATTGACCAAGGGCCGGGTCGGGCCGCTCGAGGGATTTCGCAGCAAAATGGGGCGGAAATTCAGCGCCATCGTCAAACTGGGCGAGGATTTCAAGCAACAGTTCGATTTCGAAGATGCGCATGGACCTGCCGGGCAACAGGTCGACAAGGAACAACACGAGGCCCTCGGGACCTGTCCGGTTTGCCACAAGGCGCAGGTTTATGTTCTCGACCGCGCCTACGCCTGCGAGCATTCGACGACCACGCCGAAGACCTGCACATTCCGCATCAGCAAGACCATCCTGCATCGCGAGATTCCCAAGGAGCAGGTGCAGAAGCTTCTCACCACGGGCAAGACCGATTTGTTGCACAAGTTTATTTCCAAAAAAGGCAGACCGTTTTCCGCCCACTTGAAGCTGGAGGCCGGGAAGGTCGGGTTCGAGTTCGCCGAGAAAAAGCCCAGAGCAAAGAAGTCAGTGGGCAAGAAAGTTGCGCCCACGGAATCGGCCGCTGCGGCCTAAGCGTCGTTCTTGGCGCAGCCGGCAGTAAAACCCGCGCTCACTATTGTCATCCTGAACCGCGAAGGCGGTGAAGGACCCCGCTCAGTGAATGGTGTCACGCAAAGCAACCAGCGTATAATCTCCAGCGCGAATGTGAGGTCCCTCGTCGTCTGACGCGACTCGGGATGACACCTGTGGTGAGACGTTCAGGCTCTGGATTGGATGCTAACTGTTCTCTTTTCCTCAATCGGGGTTGACTCCACAACATCTGGTGTGATAATCCTTGTTCAACACTATGCGTTGCCCCAAGTGCGGGTCTCGTGATGACAAAGTCATCGACTCGCGCCAGTCTCGCGATAATTCCAGTATCCGCCGGCGACGAGAATGTCTGGGCTGCGGTTACCGTTTTACCACCTACGAACAGGTGGAACGATCGGATCTGCGCGTGATCAAGCGGGATCGCAGCCACGAATCGTTCGACCGCCGGAAGCTGGTCAACAGCCTGGCCCGGGCGTGCGAGAAGCGTCCCATCAGCCTGGTGACGCTCGAGCATTCAGTGGACGAAATTGTTCACGAACTCGAGACCAGCGGCCGCGAGGTGCAATCATCCGTCATCGGCGCCAAGGTCCTGGAGAAACTGCGCGGCATCGACGAGGTGGCCTACTTGCGCTACGCCTCCGTGCACCAGCGTTTTGAAAACGTGGACGAATTTGCCGATGCCATTCACGCGCTCGGTCGCCGCGTCAAACCGAATGCGCAACAGCGTGAATTGTTTCCCGCGGTCGAGCCAGCCAATCATGGTCGCGTTTAAAGAAGAATTTCCCTATCTCCGGTGTGCGTCTGGTCAGCTGTTTGAGTTCAGCCGCGACTGGCTGCATGCCGCCATTACCCAGGCGGCCGACAAGGCGGGGTATCCCCGCTGGTGGCTAACCGATCACGTGACCGAGAGCATCGCCTTCTATCTGCGGCTGCGCACGGACGAGTCGGTGGTGGCGTTCAGTCAGTTATCCCAGACGGTTCGCTACGTTTTGAAAGTCATCGGCTACAAGGAAATCATTCCCCACTTCAAACCGGGGCCGCCGCCAATTTCGATTTCCCTGGTCGACCTGGCTCACGACGCCGGAAGTGGTTATGAGCTGGCCTTCTTCGATCTGCTGGAGAAACGGATTCAATCGCTCATCGACGCCGGCACGGACACACTGCACCTCTGCTCGCTGCACGCGGCCGTAAAACATTTGCAGCAGACAAAAATGTGGACGCGCGCGTGCGATTCGCTCGGTGAGGAAATTGTCTGTTTCGTGCGCGAGAAACTTTCCTTCGCGGGCGGCGCGGGACGGTTCGATTGCTCGTTGCGCTGATCCGCAAACTGGGCATGGTCCGATCAGGCGCCTGCAGAACATGACCATCTTCGAAAAAATCATCGCCCGGGAAATCCCGGCCGAGGTCATTTGGGAAGACGACGACGCCATTGCCTTTCACGATGTCAATCCGCAGGCGCCGGTGCATTTCCTCATCGTCCCGAAGAAGGTCATCCCGCAGCTTGCCCAGGCGAGCGATGGGGACCGCGCTCTCCTGGGAAAGTTGCTCCTGACGGCGCGCGATCTCGCCCAGAAACTCGAGCTTTCGCAGGGCTATCGGGTCGTCATCAACACGGGGCCGGACGCGGGCGAGAGTGTGCCTCATTTGCACGTGCACGTTTTGGGCAAACGCGCCTTGGCCTGGCCGCCGGGGTAATTCGCCGGCCTACGGTTTAACGATCAACGGTGTGCCAATTTGGGCCGCGTCGTAGAAGTGTTCCGCCATGCCCTGGGGCACGCGGATGCAACCGTGTGACGCGGCGTAGGGAGGGACATAGCCCTGGTGCATGGCGTAGCCGCCATTGAAATGCATGCAAAAAGGCATGCGCGCCCCATCGAAATGCGTGCCGCGTGGCCGGCTGTCTTTGCGACAGTCGATGTTTGGCTTCACGACGTTGCCTTCTCCATCCACATAATCGCCGAATTCACTGGAGACGTGGTCCCGGTCTTTCGAGACCACATGATAATGCCCGGGTGGCGTGCTGAATCCTTTTTTGCCCGTGGAGACGGTCGATTCGCCCACGAGATTATTGCCCTTGAAAAAGAAGGCTTTCTGCTCGCCCAGGTGGACGACGATTCGCGGCGAACCGGGCACGTCATTGCCATTCCAATATCCCGGTGGCGACGTGGGCGCGGCGAATCCCTGGACTGCCGCAGTCGCGGCGTTTTGCGCATTCTCAAGCTCCTCACAGCCACAGCAAAAAACAATGATGCCGGCGCTGCCGAAAAGCTGAACTGCCCGTCTGAAAGTCATTGAGCGGCGGATAGTAGTGTCGCCCGGCCGGAGTGCAACCGGAATCGTTAGGAGAGCCGGGCTGCGCCGCACCTAGTAGCCTGCCAACACGCTACCGTCGCGATGGATCACGTTGTGCTGCGCATTATACAGGTTTTGCTGGGCCTCGTCCCGCGGCGTGTATTGTGCGGCGTTGGCCTGCGCAGCCCGCTGACGGGCGAGGGCCCGTTGCTCGGCGGTGCCCGTCGTATCCGTGCTTTCGCAGCCGGCGATCAGACCAGCGCACGCCACCCAACCGACTAATCGAAGATGTTTCATGCCCAGATAATAGCAAAGTCGGGGCCGTTCGAAAGCGTTCCCGTGATTCTCCCCTTCGTTTTTCCCATGAG
>DASXIK010000196.1:0-6839 GCA_036498025.1 Chthoniobacterales bacterium | reverse complement strand
TTAACGAAAGCGGCGGCGTGCTTGCGCAGGAATTCCCGGGTCGCCTCCAGCCGGTCGTCGGCGGCCCAGTCGCGATGGCGAAATTCAACGGCCACGGGATAATCCCGCAGCCTAACGAGCAGCGGTTCCAATTCGCCGAGTGCATGTTTGTGCGGCGAGAAAGCGGGCGAAAGTTGCAGGAGCAGCGTCCCCATTTTGCCGGCGTCACGCAATAACGTCACCGGCTCGAGAAAAAGGCCGAGCAACTTTTCCCGGAGCGCGTCGGTCACCTGCACTCTCCCCTTCGCGTCCGCCGTGACTTCCCGCTGCAAAGCCGGCGGCAGCAGTTTGGCCGGCGTGGAGTGAAAGGAAAAGAGCTGATGCAACTTGACGTTAAAGACGAATCGCTCCGGCGTCACCGCACACCAGCGCTGCACCGTGCGCAAATCCGGCACCGCATAGAAAGTGGAATTCACCTCCACCATGGCAAAGTGCTGCGCATACCAGCCCAGCCGCTCGCGCGCCGGCATCCCGCCCGGATACCAGCGTTCCACAAAACCAGGATCCGACCAACTGGCGGTGCCCACGAGGATTCTTCCCTCCGGTCGCAGAGAGGCCTTCGAAGTTTTCCGATTTGCTTTCACGCCTTCCCCATACTACATGAAGAACGCGGGGTGGAGCAGCCTGGTAGCTCGTCAGGCTCATAACCTGAAGGCCGTGGGTTCAAATCCCACCCCCGCAACCAATTTTTTCCCAGCCGCTGCCTCTAGCGGCGCTTTTTTTGGAGGCGAAAGTGGCACTTGCCCTGCAGGTGAGCGCAGGCAGAATGTTACCGCGCTCAATCGGGCGATGATTAATCCAGAGTAGCTCAGTGGTAGAGCGGTCGGCTGTTAACCGATTGGTCGTAGGTTCGAGTCCTACCTCTGGAGCCACTCGCTCTTATGATTTTGGCGCTTCCGGGGCGGCCATCACTCGGTAGTAGAGCGCTTCATATTGCGGGACGACGCGATCAGCCGAAAAATTCTCCAGGACATGCTTACGTCCGCTTTCGCCAAGACGGCGCGCCAGGTCTGGCGATTCGACCATGGTATCCAAGCCGGCGGCCATGGCGGCAACATCGGGGAATGGATAAAGCGGACACGAATCCCCCACTACCTCCGGAATTCCGCCAACGTGAAACGCCGCCACCGGTTTGCCGCAGAATAACGTTTCCAGAATGCTCAGGCCGAAGCTTTCGTACTCGGAGGTGTAAAGCCCCGCGTCCTCGGCCTCCAGGTACTCTTCCACGTCCGCGTTATTTTTTCGGATAATGATCTGCTCGCGCAGACCCAGTTCGTCGATCAACCCGGAATAGGAATCGAGCGATCCTCCGGCCAGGATGAGCAGACGCACCCGCGCACGGTTGCGCATGAGGGACACAGTTTTCAGCAGCAAGTCGATCCGTTTGAGCGGGCGCGCATTGGACATGTGCAGGATGAGAAATTCATCGTCCGTCACGCGCAGGTCCTGCCGAACCTGCTGGCGATTGCGTTTGGCCGCGCGCGGTGCAAAAAAATTCGGGATCACCTCGATGGCGCACTGCACCTGCAAAATCTCATAGGTCTTTTTTCGGAGACTGTCGGATACAGCGGTCACGGCGTCGGAATGGGTCAGGGCATGCTCGATGGCGGCGCGGTACCCCGGGTCCTGCCCCAACAAGGTGGTGTCAGTGCCGTGCAGAGTGGTGACGATGCGCGGCGCGGCCGGCCCGAGCATCTGATCGGCCAAACAGGCCGCCAGCGCGTGCGGCACCGCGTAGTGCACGTGAAAAAGATCCAGGTTCCGCGCCCGCGCCACCTCCGCCATCTTCACGGCCAGCGGCAAAGTGTAATCCGGACAGGGAAACAGACTGTGGTGCGCCACCTCCACGCGATGAAAGTGCAGCCCCGGACTGGGCAGCTCCAATCTCACCGGGCGAGCGTAACTGAAAAAGTGAACCTCGTGCCCGCGCCGCGCCAGTTCCGACCCAAGAGCAGTCGCGAGAATGCCGCTGCCGCCGATGAGCGGAAAGCAGGCGATGCCGATTCGCAGAGGGGCGCTGGTCATGGCTCGCCGATGTAGGCCTTGCCCGAATCAGAAATCGCGTCGCGTTCCACGAAGTTCACTCCCGGTCCGTCTGCTTTGTTAATGTAATCCTGTTCGCTCGCGCCGGAAACGTAATGCGTGCAACGAATGACCGACTGCATCCAGCGAAAGCGCGTATCGCGCGTCGGACTGATTTGCCGCGGGCCATATTCAACCTTCGGGACTTCGATGTAGCGATCACCGCCTTTGTGCAGCCAGAGCCGCCCATCCCGGCGTCGCGCACGCACAATTTCTCCCTCATAAGGCACATCCACAAAATAATCCTCCACCATCACGGCACGCTCTCGAAACACCGGATCGCTGGAACGTTCGACACGCACACCGTCGAGAAGGTTCATTTGCCGATACACATCGAGACAAAAATCCGCCACGTTCCCGCCGCTCGCTCCCTTGAATTTTCGAGCAAGATCGGAGGAAACGTAAACCGGCAATTGTCGCGCCATTTTCTCCTGCCAGCCGGCCGCGATCCGTTTCAAAAAAAGCGGCGAATATTGCTTCTGAATCTTGTTCTCGAAATCGAAGTTCGGTGCCATTTCGCGTCCGGTCTTTTGATCGCATAACACCGTGATCGTTTCGCGCGGGTCGTGATCGCTGTCGTGATAAAAAAAGACGACCTCTCCTCCGATCTGCTCCTGCAGTTTCTTCGCGGTCACAATCTTGGCGTAGAGAAACCGCTTTGGAAAAAATCCGCACGGTTGCTGGCCGAAACAAATAATGGGATCTGTCATGCGCGACGAAAGACGGTTCCCTGCAAAACCAGCGCGAACAATAGCACGGCCGCGCAGCCAATGGCGTTATACCAGAGGTAACCGATCCCCGTCGTAAAGAAGAGGACGAAGACCAGGGCCTGTGCCGCGACGCCGGCGAAGAAAACGGCCGAGCCCTGCACATTGCGCAGAAAAAAGGCCACCAAAAAAAGGCCGAGAATGCTCCCGTAAAAGACCGAGCCAAGAATGTTGCCCGCTTCAATCAGGTTCTCCACCAGGTTGGCAAAAGAGGCGACGCCGATCGCGACCAATCCCCAGACAGCGGTGAGAACCTGTGTCGCGATAACATAGTGATGATCGGAGGCGTCAGGCCGAATAAGCGGACGGTAGAAATCGACGGCCGTGGTCGAGCCGAGCGCATTCAAGGCCGCGGCGGTAGCCGACATCGTCGCGCAGAGAATCACGGCGATCAGAAGTCCGACCACGCCGTGCGGCAGTTGTTGCAAAATGAAGGTGATAAAAACGTAGTCCGATTCCTTGCTTTTCGGATCCGCACCGGACTGGTCCAACACCTTTTTCGTTTCCGCCCGAATCTGTTCGGCGCGCGTTTCAAGCTCGCGCACGCGCGCCAGCGCCGCCGCGGAAGAATCAGTCGCCGTTGCCTGCAAAGCGTCACGCTTTTCCTGAAAGACCTGATCGGCCTGCGCGGCCAGTGTTTCCAGTTGCGGTCCCCAACCGCGCTCGATCGCCCGCTCATACGCTGGCTGGTTAAAGTAAACCGGCGGCTTCTCGAACTGGTAAAACATGAAGACCATGGCGCCGAGCAGGAGAATGAAAAACTGCATCGGCACTTTGACCACGGCATTGAAAAGAAGTCCGAGACGACTCGAGCGCAGAGAATCGCCCGCGAGATAGCGTTGCACCTGCGACTGATCCGCCCCGAAATAAGAGAGCGCGAGAAAGAAGCCGCCGATAATGCCGGACCAAAAAGTGTAGCGCTTATGCGTGTCGATCGAGAAATCGACCGCCTGCAGCTTGCCGAGACTACCGGCGATGGCCAAAGCGCGATGAAACGAAAGCTGCGGCGACAAACGATAAACCACCACCGCGAAGGCGACGGCCATGCCGAACAGGATCACCATCATTTGATAGCGCTGGGTCAGACTAACGATCTTGGTACCACCGACGACCGTGTAAATGACGACTAATCCGCCCGCCAGCCAGATGGTCAGGTTGAGTCGCCAGCCCAGCAGCGCCGAGAGGATGATGGCGGGCGCATAAATAGTAATGCCGGCGGCCAGTCCGCGCTGAATGAGAAAGAGAAATGCGCCGAGGTATTGCGTTTTTCGATCGAAACGCTGCCCCAGATACTGGTAGGCGGTGTAGACCTTCAGCTTTTGATAAATGGGAACAAAGACCGCGCAAACGACAACGAGCGCGAGGGGTTGGCCGAAGTAATTTTGGACGAACCCTATGCCGCTTTCGTAAGCCTGCCCCGGCATGGAAAGAAAAGTGATGGGGCCAGCCTGGGTGGCGAGGACGGAAAGACCGATCGTGCCCCAGCGAATACTGGTATCGCCTTTGAGGTAATGGCCTAACGATTCCCGGCCGCGCGTGCGCCAGAGGCCATAGAGCGGGATCGCCAGGATGGTGGCGAAGAGGACGAGATAATCGAGCCGGTTCACGAGAACCGGAGAGTGAAGAGGTAGAGAAGCATCACTTCGAGGGCGAAAAGACCCAGGGCGATGCTGTAAGCCCTGTTCCAGGAATATTCCTGTGCCGGCGGAGCGCCATGGTCAGGCTCGTTCATTTTCCCCCTAACGACACCATGTTGGCAAAGATCCGGTAGGCGCCCGGCACGCCGGCCGGCAGCTAGCGGAACCAGGAGTATCCGGTGTAGACGAAGTACCCTTTGCCGGACTGCGCCACCAGCAAGCCACCGTCCATCGGTTTCTCCTTCGGATCATGACAGGACAGGATTGGCTTCCAGGCCGGGTCCCATTTGTTTGGGAAATAAAGTCCGCGCTCCTGGACCCATCCGTCGAAGTCTTTGGCCGTAATTTTGTTGGGCACGTTCATGACTGGATGATCTTTCGCCAGGACCGTGACCTCCGCTGTTTCATCCGTCACGCGATCGCGCGAAAGGTCGAGAGGAAATGGCCCAAGCGTTTTTGTTTTCAGCTCCGCCGTGGTGTTGTATTGCGCCACCGCCACGCCGCCATTCTTCACATATTGGAAAACCTGCGGCAGCCAGTTCTCGATGTTGTCGTGCGTATTGTAGGCGCGCACGCCGAAAACTACGGCACTGAACTGTGCCAGATTACGCGCATTGATGTCGTCATCGGTCAGCAGCTTCACCTGATAACCCATTTGTTCCAGCGCCTGCGGCACATCGTCTCCGGCGCCCGGGATGTATCCGATCAAATGGCCCTTGGTCTGAATATTGGCGCGCACGAGTTTGCATTCCGCCGGTGGCATGAGGATATGGGTCCCAATGTGCGGATAGGAAATGCGAACACGCGAGAAGGAGTATTCCTTCCCGCCCGTGGAAACGACCGCCGCCATTATCCCCTCTTCTTCACCCGCAGGCGGTTTAACGGTAAATGAAGCAACCATCTCCGTGCCGGCGCCCTTCAGGTCGATCGGCACAGTGGCCGGCTCGATTTTCCATCCCGCCGGCGCTCGCAATTGCAAATCACCCTTTACCGGACCGGTCGTCGCCATCACCCGGACTCGCTCTCGCTTGGCCTCGCCGTTTGGAAAAACGAGGACATTGTCGTCGAAGTTGGCGAAAACAGGAGGCGCGATGACTAACGACTCGCGGACCTCGCCCGCCACGGGGTCGACGGTCTTGTATTTGGTGTCGAGAGTAAAAGTCAGATCCTGGCCGTCTACCGCAATCACAATCTCGGCGGGTAGGTGCGGCGGATTCTCCGGCAGACCGATCAACTGTTGATCGTCGACGGCGAACGTTCCCACCGTGCCCGGTTTCCTCAGCCAATAGGGTTGCGAATACTCGGTGGCAGCGGGCAGCTTCGGTGTAAAATCCTTGCTCACGAGTTGATCGCGCGCGAGCGCCATCTCGATGGTCTGTTCCTCGCCTGAGAGCGGAAAGCGAACCCTCTTTAATGTCACGGCAACGCCGGACCGATTAATCGCCTCTAGCTTTACCGGCACCGCCTGATCCGGATTCGTCACTGCCGTGGCCGTCGAACACTCAATGTAAAGACCGGCGCACGCGGCGATGAGGGGATCCAATTCACCCCGTTTGCGCGGCATCCAGTCGAGATCTTTCACCTGTTCCACCGCCTTGCGCAGTTCTAACAGCGCCGGGACCGAAGACGCGGGATCATCCGGCCGAAAATGCGATATGATCTGCTGCACTTTCTCACTCACTTCCGGCGCTTGTACCCGATTCCAGGTCGCGTCCACACCATCGAACAGACCGTTCTTCATCGGCTCGCCTGCCAGCGGCTTGAAATACTCCTTGCGCGCACCGCGCCGAGGCGGGCTACCGACACCCTGGCTCTTGTGCATGCTGACACTGGCCGCGGCGAGTTCGGTGTAGGCTCTTCCCAGAAGCGGGTTAAACCCGCCGGCCTCCATTGTCGTTAGGCCAGCCTGATCAAAAGGAATATTGCGATTGGAAAAGAAAAACGGCGAAGTATTCCAGACCAGGCGCCATGGCTTCCATTTGGGCAGGAATTTTAGCTGCTCGGGGAAACGCCTTTCGTCGGCAGCCGCCGCGAACGCTTCCTGCGCGATAATAGCGGACGCGGTGTGATGACCATGCGTCAATTGATCCTCCGGGCTAAAGCGCGTCACCACAACATCCGGCCGGAACCGCCGTATGATCCACACCACGTCCGAAAGAATCTTGTCGTGATCCCAGAAGCGCAGGGTTTCCTCGGCGTTCTTGGAAAACCCGAAATCGACCGCGCGGGTGAAAAACTGACTGGCATGATCCACTTGCCGGGCGGCGAGCAGTTCTTCCGTGCGAATGACCCCGAGTTTTTCGCGCAACTCCGG